>JANLVQ010000053.1:0-2358 GCA_031364085.1 Chitinophagaceae bacterium | reverse complement strand
GGTGATCAAATTTTACATATTGAGAATTTAACAAAATCAAATGCTGACGGGATATTATTTAAAGATGTAAATATTAATGTTGCTGCAGAATACACTAACAGGCCATTAAGAACGATCCAAAATATTTCGAGAGGCGGTTGCAATTAAGGGAAAAGGATAAAGATGTATTAAGACTGGATGCCGGTACCATTACAAAAGAAGAATTTGATGCTGCAAAAAAACAATTGCTGAGCAACAAATAATTTTTGCAGTGAGTATAAATAAAAAGTAATAAAAAAATAAATTATAAAAAGTAAGCAATGAAAAAGATAATACTCAGCATTTCATTAATAGCGTTTTCCTGGATGACAGTTTCGGCACAAGATCCCAAACCTGGATATTTTATTGGTACCTATGATAAGGACGAAGGAGGTAAAACGGGTATATGTTCTGACAGGGGGTTGGAACGTCAGGAAGTTGCAGACTCAAAAGAGTATCAGACACTCAGCGTCGATTTTTGGCAGAAATATAAAATGCAATCGCCAAGCACTTATTTTATATCGTGGAATGAAGCGGTTATAGTTTATGAGTATGAGACGAGGGTCGCCGGCTGGAACTGTAATAAAAAAACAATAAGAGTTAAAAGAGGTAAAACGATTGAAATTTGTAAACAAAAATTAGCAGATGATGTAGCTAAATCACCAAAAGATTTTACCACCCAACCGGTAATTATATTTGAATGGGCCGGAAAAGGTGATCAAACAATCACAAACAATCCCGATAAAGAACAAGCTGGTAAAGATGGAGCTACCGGCAGCAACAATGACAATAGCCCTGGTTCAGGCACATCTGGAAATGCTGAAAATTCAAATAGAAGTCTCCCTTGCCCAACTTATGGTTTTAAGCTTAGCAATAATAATCCAAGTTATAATTGTGTTGCCCTTGAGTGGTGGTCGCTGTCTACCAAAACAAACATGGTGGACGCAAGCGGTAACTTTAAACAATCTAAGGGTATAGAAGCAAAATCTTTTACTATTGAATTTCGAAAACAAGGAGAGATCAATTGGACAATTGAAAACCGCAAGAACACTGGGAAAAACACACATTCCATTTCCGGACTTGATGCCTGCACTAAATATGAAGTGTGCCTGATCACCAGGTGTGATAATGGCCAGGTCTCTGCTCCAACTAATATTATCAGGTTTACAACCGTTTGCACAAAACCAGGCAAATTGACAATAGGAAATATTACCAGCAACTCTGCAAAAGTAAGCAGTCAACGCCTGTCTGCATTGGTTACCTTCCCTTGTTCTGGTGCAGCTTCCACACAAATCAGAATTATTGAATTTAAAACGAGTACCACCGCTTGGCAAGAAATAACCTGCAATTCAGGAAGCCCATGTGTTTTATTTGCATTAGTTGCAAATACAAAATACAAAGTTAGAGCTCGCTATAAATACGGGTACAATCTTTATTCAGAATATACGAACGAGGTTAGTTTTACAACTGCCAGTAATTAAGTATCGCAAAGTCAACTAATTTTGGGACGCTACAGTAATTAAATTATATGCTATTTAACGAAACATTTGATCTGTATATCCTCAACCAAAAGCAAAATTTGTAATTGCTCCAAATAAATTTGCTTGTTATAGAGATGCTTTGTATTTCACAGATTCAAGTAAAGGCATTACAAGTAATATAAAATCTTGGAATTGGGTTTTGGGTTTTGGCTACACTTCAAATGCACAAAATCCAATACAAGTATATCAAGATACAGGCTTAGCATCGGTTTCATTATTTTTTTATAACAATAATAATTGTGTAAGTGATACTTTTTTTGAAGCCATTCAAATACATCCTTATCCAATAATTAATTTACCAACACAAGCTACATTTTTACAAGGTGGATTATTAACTATTATTCCAACATATTATTACGGACATGGTTTATCATATTTATGGACACCAAACTTATTTATGGTTAACGATACCGTTTTGAATGCACAAGTATTTCCAACAGAAGATAAAAGATACTTCTTAAAACTTACTGGTGATGGAGGTTGTAGTGCAACTGATGATATTTTAGTTGTAGTATTAAAAGCCCCTATTATTCCAAATGCATTTTCGCCAAACGGAGATGGTGTTAATGATTATTGGGAAATTAAACACTTAGAAAGTTACCCAGGTGCAACTGTTCAGGTTTTTGATAGATATGGACGATTGGTATTTTATTCTTTAGGCTATACCAAAAATTGGAATGGTAGAACATCAGCTAATGAAACTTTACCAATTGGTACTTATTATTATATTATTGATCCTAAAAATGGGAGAGAAAAAATAGGTGGTAGTGTTACAATAATAAAGTAAGCTGATTATTTT
>JANLVQ010000027.1:0-1516 GCA_031364085.1 Chitinophagaceae bacterium | reverse complement strand
GTAAGATTTTTTATTGCTGATGGATTGCAAAAAATAACAAAAGATTTTAAGATTATTAGTGCTGATAAAATTACTATTCCTTGCAGACAAATTAAATCAGATGCTGAAATAGCATTAATGCAAAAGGCATCTGACATAACTGTTGAAGCAATTAAAGCTGGAATTAGAAATTTAAAAGTAGGCATGGCACCAAATGATGTTTCAAATATAGTAGCTAAAGCACATCAAGAATTAGGTGCAAGTCACGACTTTACACTTTGCATTTTTGGTGAAACATCTGCTTTCCCTCATGGAACAACTAAACCTCAAAAGCTTAAAAAAGGAGATATTGTTTTAATGGATTGTGGTTGTAATTATAAAGGCTATAGTTCAGACATTACAAGAACTATTGTATTTGGTGCAATGCCAACAAAAAGACAAGAAGAAATTTGGAACTTAGAACTTAAAGCTCAAACTGCAGGTTTTGAAGTCGCAAAAATTGGGTTTACAAGTGAAAGTGTAGATAAAGCAGCAAGAAAAGTAATTACTGATGCAGGTTTTGGACCAGATTATGAACTTCCTGGCTTACCACATAGAACGGGTCATGGAATTGGAATGAATGGTCATGAATACCCATACATGGTTCGTGGCAATAAAACAATGCTTCAAGAAGGAATGTGTTTTAGTATTGAGCCAACAATTGCTATTATTGGTGAATTTGGTATTCGTTTAGAAGACTGTGTTTATATGAAAAAAGATGGCCCACATTGGTTTTCTGAACAAAGCATTTCAATTAACGAACCTTTTAAAGGATTTAAAGTGCTTTAAAATAAAAAAGCAATCATTTCTGATTGCTTTTTTATTTGTAGTGTCGGGAGGACAGGATTCGAACCTGCGACCCCTTGGTCCCAAACCAAGTATTCTACCGGGCTGAACTACCTCCCGAAATTCAAAACTTGCTATTTTGAAAGAGGTGCAAATGTATGGGGATGCACGTAACAAAACAACTCATTTAAAAATATTTTTTATTTTTAAATAAATAATAATGCATCACCATAACTAAAAAATCTATACTTGTCTTTGATAGCTTTTTTATAAGCTTCCATAACTAAATCGTAACCAGCAAAAGCACAAGCCATAATTAACAAACTTGTTTTAGGTAAGTGAAAATTAGTAACTAAAGAATCTGCAATGCTAAAGTTATGAGGTGGATGAATGAAAGAGTTTGTCCATCCTTCACTAGGTTTAACTCTTTTTTCTGCAGTAAAACTACTTTCAAGAGCTCTCATACTTGTTGTACCAATTGCACAAACTCTTCTTTCGTTATCTTTTGCTTTATTAATAATATCAGAAGCTTCTTCTGGAACTTTATAATATTCAGCATCCATTTTATGCTTACTTAAATCTTCAACTTCAATTGGTCTAAATGTTCCTAAACCAGTGTGTAAAGTAACTTCAGCAAACTTAATTCCGTGAATTTCACATCTTTTAATTAATTCTTTACTAAAATGCAATCCTGCAGTTGGTGCTGCTACTG
>JANLVQ010000294.1:0-5928 GCA_031364085.1 Chitinophagaceae bacterium | reverse complement strand
AAAGTATTATAAAACAAAAATATGCATGTTTTTATAAACATCATCAATAACCAATAATTTTGCAAGATGGGTAATACTAGTGAAGAAAAATTTATTCAATATTGGCAAGAAAAAAGATTGCAATCAAAGTTCAATCCATTTCTTTTTTTACAAGGGTTTGCTGGTGGTTTAATAATTGGACTTTTAGTTTTTGTTTCATTGATAGTGGGTTGGTATAAGAGAGCAAATATGGATGCTTCAAATAAATTAAACCCTATTGTGCTTTTAGTTTGCATTTTAGCAATTGGACTATTTATTGCTATTTTTTATACTTCCTTCAAGTTTGAACAAAACGAACAGTTATACCAAGAAATTCTTAAAAAAAGAGAGAAGCAAGCTGATAAAAAGTAATAAATCCTCACAATTGCCTTTCAATTCAACATTTTTTATTAAAAATCTACCTTCTTTTAATAATTTTCTCATTTAATTTTTGGTAGTTCGGTTACAATATATACTTTTGCCGTCCGAAAAAAATATACAGAGGATAATGCCTACAATACAACAGTTAGTAAGAAAAGGACGCGAAATTATTCGTGCCAAAAGTAAATCAAGAGCTTTAGACGCTTGTCCACAACGCCGTGGTGTTTGTACAAGAGTTTATACCACTACCCCTAAAAAACCTAACTCAGCTTTACGTAAAGTAGCTAAAGTTAGATTAACAAACAAAACAGAAGTTATTGCTTACATCCCAGGTGAAGGTCATAATTTACAAGAACACTCGATTGTTTTAATTCGTGGTGGTCGTGTTAAAGACTTACCAGGTGTTCGTTATCACATTGTTCGTGGTAGTTTAGATACTGCTGGAGTAAAAGATCGTAAACAAAGTCGTAGTAAATACGGTACTAAGAAAGAAAAAGCTAAGAAATAGTAATTAGTTTAAAGTACTGAGTATTGATAATTTCAATTACGATATACTTTTAAAATACACCATAACAATTTTATAACAGGTTGAGTAAAGTTTTAATACTTGAAGAAAATCAACCACAACATTTAAAAATTAAACAATGAGAAAGTCGCAACCAAAGAAAATTCCTTTAGCACCAGATAGTAAGTACAATGATAAAATGGTAACTCGTTTTGTAAATAACTTAATGTGGGAAGGTAAAAAAAGTACAGCAATAACCATATTTTATGATGCTATTGATAAAGTAACTAAAATTACAAATGAAGATGGTTATGAGGTTTGGAAAAAAGCAATTAGCAATGTTACTCCAGGTGTTGAAGTTAAAAGTCGTAGAATTGGAGGTGCAAACTTTCAAATACCAACAGAGGTTCGTCCAGATAGAAAAATTTCTCTAAGCATGAAATGGTTAATTCGTTTTAGCAGAGAAAGAAACGGAAAAACTATGGCCGATAAATTAGCTAACGAAATTATAGCTGCAAGCAAAGGTGAAGGTGGAGCATTTAAAAAGAAAGAAGATACACACAGAATGGCTGAAGCAAACAAAGCTTTTTCACATTTCAAATTCTAATTAAAATTAGTAATAATACATTTGTCCCTCTCGAAATATTCGAGAGGGATTTTTATTTTAAATCATGAATAATTATCAAACACAATTACATCATTTAATTAAAGAAGCCTTAATAGAAGATATTGGCTCTGGCGATTACAGCACTTTATGCTGTATTCCATTTGAACAAAAAGGAACAGCAATTTTAAAAGTAAAAGAAAATTGTGTTATTGCAGGTGTTGCAGTAGCCGAAGCAATTTTTAATCAAGTAGAAAAAAATGTTGTTTTTATAAAATATTTGAATGATGGAGCTATTGCAAAAGCCGGTGATATTGCTTTTGAAATTGAAGCATCTACACAAACCCTATTAAAATGTGAAAGATTAGTATTGAACATTATGCAAAGAATGAGTGGCATAGCATCCTTAACTAAACAATACGTTTCTTTAATCTCAAATTACAATACACAAATTTTAGATACAAGAAAAACAACCCCAAATTTTAGATTACTTGAAAAAGAAGCAGTAAGAATTGGTGGAGGAAAAAATCACAGATTTGGTTTGTTTGATATGATAATGTTGAAGGATAATCATATAGATTTTTGTGGTGGAATAAAAAAAGCAATTGAATTTGCTTGGAACTTTAAAAAAGAAAATAAACTTAACATTAAAATTGAAATTGAAACAAGAAATTTAACAGATGTTAAAGAAGTTTGTGGAAATGGTATAGGAAAAATTGATAGAATTATGCTGGATAATTTTTCTCCAGAAATGATTATTGAAGCATTAAAACTTGTGAATAAGAAATTTGAAACAGAGGCAAGTGGTGGAATTAATTTTGAAAACATTATTAGTTATGCTCAAAGTGGTGTTGATTTTATTAGTGTTGGAGCATTAACACATCAAGCAAAAAGTATTGATTTAAGCTTAAAAGCAAAATAAATTTAATCTGAATTTTATGAGCAAAAACAAAATGAATAATTCAGGAATTGTTTTTAGTACAAATCCTGATTTCAGAATTGCACAAGAAGCAGAAGAATTAACAACCCTCCCTAAAAAAAATCAACCCTTAAAAGTTGTTCTAGATAAAAAACAAAGAGCTGGTAAAATAGTAACTCTTGTTACTGGTTTTATTGGCAACGATAATGATTTCCAATCAATAGGTAAACAAATAAAATCAAGTTGTGGAACTGGTGGTTCTGTAAAAGATGGAGTAATTATTATTCAAGGAGATCATAAAGCAAAAATTCATCAGTGGCTTTTAAAAAATGGTTATGCATTAAGTAAAATAACCTAAAATACTTCGCCTAAATTTACGAAAATGCCTCCCGAACCATCTAGACCAAATCCATAATCAATAGCTAAATTGGTTCTCGAATGTTTATTGAACTTTAACCTTATACCTGTTCCAAAACCTGGAATAATTCTTTCAAATTTTTTACTCCCTATTTCTGTAAAGGATTGTGCATTTGCAAAAAGAACAGCACCTAAAAATTGATTTCTTGTGATATTAAATCTAAGTTCAGATTCTAAATAAATTAAATTATGGCTACGAAATCTACTTTGAATATAACCTCTTCCCAAATTATTATTAGTATCCCAACCCGTACTGGGTAAATCTAAATAAGGTGGATTGCCATTTAAAGTTAGCCAATACATATTCCAAAAAGCAAGAGTGGTATGTTTATGGTCTAACCTAAAGTACTTTCTATAATCTAACATAAAAGAAGTCCAGTCTTCATCACTTCCCAAAAATTCTTTATTAAACCGTAAAATTGCATTAGCATAAAAACCCTTAGAAGAATTTATAGGATTATCTCTTCTATCTGTTAAAACATTAATATTAAAACCTGATGAATTAGATGTTGTACGATATCCATACTTATCATAATCACTAATAAAAGAATGCTGAGATTGTACAATATTCCATCTTTTATCTAGCATATAACCTAATCCTAAATAGAGATTATGTTTAATTTTTTTGAATACTGTTCCATAAAATCTAATAAACGAATAATTCACTAAAATTGCCTCTTCCTCTTTTGAAAATCCTCCTAAACCATAAGTATCTTGTGGGTATATATAAAACCTTAAGTCACCACTAAAATTCCAATTATTATTTTTCGACCAAATTTCTGATTGAAGATAAAATTCTAATTGATTATATTGACTATAAGAAATACCTTGGACGATGGCTGATGTATTTGTTGAGTCATTTTTTCCATTTTTAAAAATCACATTGCCCGAAACATTACCCACTATACCACTTTGTAAGGTATAACCAATTACAGGAAGTACTGAAAACTCGTACTTTTTTTCAGATTTTTCCTTTTTAAAATCGGTTAGTTGTTTTTTTTTGAATATTTTTTTCGACAAGTCAATTAAGTCTAATGAGTCAATTGAATGGTTTGAAATAATAACATGTTTATATTGGTGATATTGATTAAAACCATGTGTTGAAATCAGAAAAGATAAGAACAGTAAACAACTAGTTTTAAGTATGAAAGAAAGATGCATTTATAAAATTACTTTTATTAAAGTGTTGCTTTTCTAAATACAAACGATATTTAAACTTAAAAATTACAAATTTTAAATTTAGTATAATGTAAAAAAATACGAAAAATTATCATTTTTTATCGTTTTAGCCATATATTGCACCACTTTTTGAAGAATTTCATAATTTTTTAACCAAAACAGCAAAAATGGACTTAAAGCAAATACACGAGTTAATTAAAATAGTTAATAAAAGTAATATTGGTGAAATCAGCATTGAAGATAAAGACGGCAAGGTTACTATTAAACAAAAAGAAGAACAAGTAGTTACTGTAGCTTCACCTCAGCAAGTATATAATGTTGCACCTCAACAACCACAAGTTGCTCCTGCACCTTCGCCAATAACTACATCCTCTACCCCTCCACCAGAGGCAACAGCTGCTCCTTCAAATACGGTAACAATTAAAAGTCCAATGATTGGAACTTTATATAGAAAATCATCTCCAGATAAACCATCTTTTGTTGAAGTGGGAACAATGATTGAACCTGGTAAAGTGCTTTGTGTTATTGAAGCCATGAAACTTTTCAATGAAATTGAAAGTGAAATTAAAGGCAAAATAGTAAAAGTTTTGGTTGATGATTCGAGCCCTGTTGAGTACGATCAACCACTATTCTTAGTAGAACCAAGCTAATTCAACAATTCGACGATTAATTAATTAGCCAATAAATAGGCCTTGAATTGTCGAATTGCCATATTTTTTAATTGTCAAATTATATATTGTGTTTAAAAAAATATTAATTGCAAATAGAGGCGAAATTGCTTTAAGAGTTATTAGAACTTGCAGAGAAATGGGTATCAAAACTGTTGCAGTTTACTCCACAGCAGATAAAGATAGTTTACATGTTCGTTTTGCAGATGAAGCTGTATGTATAGGAAAACCAGCAAGTGTAGATAGTTATTTAAATATTCCTCACATAATGGCTGCAGCTGAAATTACCAATGCTTGTGCCATTCATCCTGGTTATGGTTTTTTAGCAGAAAATGCAAAATTTTCTCAAATCTGTGCAGATCATGATATAAAGTTTATTGGACCAACACCCTACATGATTCAAAATATGGGTGATAAAATAACTGCTAAAGAAACGATGATAAAGGCTGGAGTGCCTGTAGTTCCTGGAAGTGGTGGTTTGTTAGAAAGTGTTGATCAGGCAAAAGACTTAGCAAAAAATGCAGTAGGTTATCCTATAATTCTAAAAGCAACTGCTGGTGGTGGAGGAAAAGGAATGAGAATTGTTTGGGAAGAAAGTGAAATGGAACGTGCTTTTTCAACTACTAAAGCAGAAGCTGCAGCATCATTCAAAAATGATGGAATTTACATGGAAAAGTATGTTGAAGAACCTCGCCATATTGAAATTCAAATTGCAGGTGATCAATATGGCAAAGTTTGTCATATGAGCGAAAGAGATTGTTCTATTCAACGTCGTCATCAAAAATTAGTTGAAGAATCTCCTTCCCCTTTTATGACACCTGAACTTAGAAAAGCAATGGGAGAAGCAGCTATTAAAGCAGCACAAGCTATTAACTACGAAAGTGTTGGTACTGTTGAATTTTTAGTAGATAAGCATCGCAACTTCTACTTCATGGAAATGAATACTCGTATTCAAGTAGAACATTGTGTTACTGAAGAAGTCATCAACTTCGATTTAATAAAAGAACAAATTAAAATAGCAGCAGGAGAAAAAATATCAGGTGCCAATTACGAACCAAATATGTGTGCCATTGAATGTAGAATTAATGCTGAAGATCCTTATAATGATTTCAGACCATCTCCAGGAAAAATAACTTATTTAAATACTCCAGGAGGTCATGGTGTAAGGGTTGATAGTCATGTTTATGCAGGTTATGTTATTCCACCTTATTATGATAGTATGATTGGTAAACTCATT
>JANLVQ010000209.1:0-3860 GCA_031364085.1 Chitinophagaceae bacterium | reverse complement strand
AGAATATAAATAAAAATATTCCAATTATAAAACCAATATTATTCTTGATAACTTGTGTCATTAAATATGAAATGAAAAGAAAAATATCATCAAATATAAATGACTGAAATTGCACTAAAAAATTGGCTACAAAGTATTTTTCATTTTGAAGTCAATTGAACAGTTAATTAGGTTGTAAATGTGTATTATAAAATAGAAGTTCCCTTGCCCTACCAATCTCAATTTTTAGAAGCATAAAAATATTAATTACAACTTTAAATAATGCACGTTTAGAATCTCAAATGCTTTGAAATGCTTATAAGATATTGTGCTTAAAAATTAAAAGAATTCCATTTACCGATTTATTAGAATGGGTTTTATCACTCCCCAACTTCGTTGGCAAAAAAGAAGAATCTAATGAAGGCCATTTAGAAATGGTGCAAAGTAGTTGGGTGTATGAATGGAGAGATAATCAGAAAAAATAATATTTAAGCTTCCATACATACAGTAAGCAGAAAAAAACTTTCCAATATTGCAACAATGCTATGACTAATATTGGATTGTAATGCAACCATTTGACCTTTATCTAACAAGCTAGAATGCAAATCGGTTTTAAAATTTATTTCTCCCTCCAATACTTGAATAATAATATTTCCATTTGCTGTATATGCTTTTAATTCAGCATTTTTTTTCATACCCATTAAAACAACTGTATAATTATCAGACTTTAAAATAGTAATGGAATTTTGATCTTTTTCGGCCCAAGTAACTTCTTGCCTTATTTTTTTAATAAATTTATTTAAATCAATTTCAACTAAGGGTGCATTTAATATTCGTTTACCTTCTGGTCGTAATAAGGTAGATTTATTGTCAATATTTTTTTGCATTTTTTATTTATTTTTTACTAATTCTGGATGTGTGTTTAATTTAGTAATTAATTCATCTACTGCTGTATCAGCAGATATTCCATAACCATTTACTAATAACCCTTTAACATTAAATTTAGTTGATGAAATGGCGTATAGTATAGATTGATCTTCGGGGTTGGTATCTCCTTCAAACCTAAATACTTTATCAATTTCAAACTCATTTGGCGAAAGCTTTTTTGATGCTGAATTACAAACAATACACTGTTCATAAATATTAAAATCAAGAGTATAACCTTCTTTAATTAAACCATTAATTGTTTCTGATAAAGTACCATAACTTTCTTTCATAAAAAGTTAATATAATTTAAAAAATAAAAAAAATTGCAATTTTCCTAATACCGACTCAATAGTTGTTTTCAATTTATCAATAGCACCATTCAATGCTAAATCATAAGTACTAGATCTGTCTGTAACCACTATGGGTTGTATGGTTTTAAGACGAGCTTCAAGTAAACATTTTTTATCGTGTAAACCACTTTTATTTCCATTTTGATCCGAAAAATGAACTTCAACTCTTGTAATTTGTTCACTAAATCTGCTTAATTCTTCAACTAATAATTCTTTTATATTGTTTCCAAATGTTTTTTGTACAGTCAAATTTTTATCAGCATTAATTTCTATAGTCATAAACCGCAATTTTAATAAATAAATAAAATAATTTATTAATTGAAGGGATAAGAATACTTCAATTTTTTCAACAATAAAGCTAATCAGTATTTCATTTTTAAATTTATATTAATCAATTTTTTATTTATACAATTCACACCTTAATACGATAATAAAATTAGCCAACTTATAGATTATTAAAGAGATTTTTTTTGGTTACTAATGCTGTTCCCAATCCATCCATTAGTAGGATTTAAAATTAATCTTAGCGACGAATTTTTTGTAACATAAGCCCATGCCCAATTAATAAAAATAATTAATTTATTTTTTACACTTAGTATAAGCATTAAATGTAAAAACATCCAAATAAACCAAGCAAAATAACCCTTTAAATTTATAGACCAAATATCGACTACAGCTTTATGTGTACCAATAGTTGCCATTGATCCTAAATCTTTATACTCATATTCAACTTTAGGCTTGTTTTTTAAATTGGCATTTAAATTTTTTGCCAAATTTTTTGCTTGATGAATTGCAACATTAGCAACTTGAGGATGCCCCTTAGGATAAAGGTTAGTTTGCATAAAACAAATATCTCCAATTGCATAAATATTATTACAGCCTTCAACTTTATTAAATCTATCCACATTTACTCTATTGCCAAAAGTGATACATTCTTTTGGCAATCCAATCAAACTATTGGCAACAACACCAGCAGCCCAAATAACAGTTTTTGATTTGATAGTTTTACCTGTACTTAGAGTTATAACATCACCATCATAGCTTTTTACAAAAGTTTCTTTTAATAATTGAACCCCCATTTCAATTAAATATTTTTCAGAAGCCATTTTAGCATTTTCGCTCATATTATTTAAGGTATGCTGACTTCTTTCAACCAAAATAATTTTAAAATTTGTAAAATCTATTTTAGGATAATCTTTAGGTAATATGTATTTTTTAATTTCTGCAAACGCACCTGCAAGCTCAACTCCTGTTGGCCCTGCACCTACTATAACTAAGTTTAGTAAAGATGCTTTAATGTTTTCCTCAGCAGAAATAATGTCTTCAAATGTTTTTAAAATATGGTTTCTAATTATAATAGCATCGTATGTAGTTTTTAAAGTAAAAGCATGATTTGCAATTTCACTATTACCAAAAAAGTTAGTTTTACAACCCATTGCAATTACTAAAAAATCAAATTCAAAACTACCTATTGTAGTTTTTATACATTTTTGTTCAGAACTAATACTTAGAACTTCTGCAAGCCTTATCTGAATATTTTTTTGGTTTTTAAAAATATATCGAATAGGAAATGAAATACTTGAAGGTTCAATTTGAGAAGTGGCCACTTGATAAAATAATGGTTGAAATTGATGATGATTAATTTTATCAATAAGTAAAATATCAAAGCTATTTTTATTTAAATTTTTTGCCAGTTGTAAACCAGCAAACCCAGCTCCAATAATTATTACTTTTGGATTCATTACCATACTTATTTATACCAAGATAAGCTATATAAAGTTTTGTTTGAAGTTTTGTTTGAAGGATTGGAAGAATTAACTTATTTATAAAAATTAGAAGAATATTTTATTAAAGTTAAAATTAGAAAGAGTAATAAAATATTTTTCTTAACTTTTGAATAATTAAATTTACTTATTAATAACATTAAATGAACAACCCATTTTCAAATTTTAATCATATCAAAGCATTTATTTTTGATGTTGATGGTGTTTTAACCAATGGAGATTTAATTATTCTTCCTAATGGAGTAATGGCAAGAACCATGAATGTAAAAGATGGTTATGCTTTGCAATTAGCGATAAAAAAAGGATATAAAGTAGCCATAATTTCTGGAGGCAATTCAATAGAAGTAGCAGAAAGAGTAAAATTACTAAGTATTGAAGATGTTTATATGAATGTATTAAACAAAGTTGAAGCACTTGATAATTTTATAAATAAGCACCAACTAAATAAAAATGAAATTTTATTTATGGGTGATGATATGCCTGATATTGATGTGATGGTTGAAGTTGGATTACCATGTTGCCCAGCAGATGCTGTTGATGAAATTAAAGCAATTAGTAAATATATTTCTCCAATTAATGGAGGAAAAGGTTGTGCCAGAGATGTTATTGAGAAAGTTTTAAAATTGGCTAACAAATGGCAACACACCAACTATGTAAGCAGTAAATAGAATAACACAAATCCGTTTTAACAATAATTTCTATAGCTCATAAAAGGAGTTATACCCTACATTTGCCGCTCGTTATGAAGCAAATTGAAGATTTTTACCCTTTATTATCATCAAAAAAGAAGATTGTAATAACCACTCACCAAAAACCAGAT
>JANLVQ010000183.1:0-8034 GCA_031364085.1 Chitinophagaceae bacterium | reverse complement strand
GTAAGCATACTTTCTACATCTTCACCAACATATCCAGCTTCTGTAAATACTGTAGCATCAACAATTGCAAAAGGAACATTCAACATTTTAGCAATAGTTTTAGCCAATAAAGTTTTACCTGTACCCGTTTCTCCAACCATAATAATGTTGCTTTTTTCTATTTCAACATCATCATCTGTTGCTTTTGGTTTTTGTACAATTCTTTTGTAGTGATTATAAACAGCAACAGCTAATATTTTTTTTGCATCTGTTTGTCCAATAATGTATAGATCTAAAAAGGTTTTAATTTCTTTAGGTTTTTTTACAACCAATTTTTTTTGCTGATGTTTTGTTTTTGCTGTTGAAGTTTGTTCTCCCAACTCTTGTTCAACAATTTCTTGTGCATGCACTACACATTCTTCACAAATATGACTTTCTTGGCCAGCTATTAAAATACCTACTTCATCTTTCGATCTGCCACAAAAAGAACAATGTAATATATTCGGTTTCGACATGTTTAATTTTTACAATGCAAAGTTAAGCTTTCTAAAGAAATGAGGATATAAACAAAAAAGGTTAACAATTTGCATTGCTAACCTTCTTAATTATGTGTTTGATTTATATCTTATCCAATATTTCATCAACAATGCCATAATTTACTGCTTCTTTAGCATTCATCCAATAATCTCTATCAAAATCTTGCATAATTTGTTCAATGGTTTTACCACAATTTTCAGCTAATATTTTAGCACCTAATTCTTTAGTTTTTCTAATTTGTTCTGCCTGAATTTCAATATCGGCAGAAGTTGCCTGAAAATATCCACCTAAACTAGGTTGGTGAATCATCACTTCACCACTTGGAAAAATATATCTTTTACCTTTTGTTCCACAGCTTAATAAAATACTTCCCATACTTGCAGCTAAACCCATGCAAATGGTGCTAACAGGCGATTTGATAAGTTGAATTGTATCATACATCACCATTCCACTTGTAACAACACCACCAGGACTATTTATGTAAAATTTTATTTCCTTTCCTGCTTTATCTGCTTCTAATAACATCAATTTATTTACAACATCTTTGGCACTTTTATCATCAACTGGGCCCCATAAATAAATGGCTCTTTTTTCGAAAAATAATTTCTCCATTTTTTTATTCAACATACCAGAAGACTGTTCTTGTTTATCTTCTTTTGGAGATTCATCTTCATCATTCATATAAATATAATTCATCGCTTATGTTTTATAGTTACTTGTTATTTGCTTTTCTTGGGTTGGTTAATAAAACTTCATCAACTAATCCATATTCTTTTGCATCAGTAGCTTTCATCCAAAAATCTCTATCACAATCTTTAGCTACTGTCTCTTTGTCTTTACCACAATGTTCAGCAATAATTTCATATAACTCCTGTTTCAATAATTTAATTTCTCTTGCAGTAATTTCAATGTCAGTTGCTTGTCCACCTATAGCACCACTAGGTTGATGTAACATAATTCTGCTGTGTTTTAATGCAGTTCTTTTACCTTTTACACCAGCACAAAGTAAAACAGCACCCATGCTTGCAGCCATTCCTGTACAAATGGTACTAACATCTGGACTAATAAATTGCATGGTATCATAAACTCCCATACCAGCATAAACACTACCACCGGGGCTGTTGATATACATTTGAATGTCACGGGTTCTATCGGCACTTTCTAAAAATAACATTTGTGCTGTGATAATATTAGCCACATAATCATCAATTCCTTGTCCTAAAAAAATAATTCTATCCATCATTAATCTACTAAAAACATCCATTTGAGCAATGTTTAGTGGTCTTTCTTCAATGATGTAAGGAGTGAGGTTAGTTGGGTTAAATTTTGTTTTATATTGATGTAAAATATTACTGCCAATTCCTTTATGCTTTATGGCATATTTCTCAAATTCATTAGGTATGTTCATGATGTATTTTTTCAGGTTCGAAAGATAAGAGGTTTTCTAAACAAATATAGTGCTACAAAATATTTTCGTCAATTTGTCTTATTAATTCCTAAAATCCCTTTTATCCATGTCCAATCTTTAAGGGAATAATTAAAAATCTGTTTCCAATTTAGGGTTTCATTTTTTGAAAAATGTATAAAACAAAATAAAGTTTCGGCAAAATAAGCTACACTACTTATGCTAGCAGCAATTAGAATATTGTAATTCGATTTTAAAATAATTGTTAGTATAATCATTATTACTAATGCAAAAGCAGCTGCATATAAATTAATTTGATTTCGTTTTTTACCAGAAAAATAAGCCGATAATAATGTTGAACAACATAAACAAAATATACCTGGAATTAGAATTAACATTGGCATGTACATTGTTGAAAAACTATTGCCAAAAACAAATGGAAAAATCCATTGACCAAAAAGTAAAATCATCAGAAAAATTATGATAAAAATAATTGAAAACACTCTACACAATTTTGCAATTGTATTTACAATCTGCTCATTGTTTTCTCCACTTGCTAATTGAGGGAATATACTGCTAGCCAATATTTGGGGAATAATTAAAAGCATTTGAGAAAGCCTAGATGCTTGTATATAATTACCCAAATCTCCAACATTTGTACACCACTCTTTTACAAACCAATAATCAATTCTATAAACAAAAAAGAAAAGAAAATTTCCTAATAATGAAATAGAAGAATATTTAATTAAATCTTTAAATTCTGTTTTATTTAGTAATTCAATTTTAGTAATGATTTGATAATTCCAATAAAAAGCAACTAATAATAAAACACCTTGCAAAATTAAAAACTGAAAATAATCGTGCATGATTTGTTCAAAACTTGAACTGGTATAAACACCAAAATATATAAGTACGATTAGCAATAGATTGGTTATTCCTAGAATAATATTTGGTAGAAAAAAATTGCCCTTACTGTAAAATAAAGCAGTGAAAAAGTTGATGAGTAAAATTCCTATAATGTAAAAAAGACCATATTGAGAAACATTACTATAACTTATAAGGAGTTCAGCATCAAAATGTTTAAAATATAGTGGCAGTATTGCAAAAGCAATGATACTCATTATTGTGGTCCATAATATTGCCAAACTAGCCAGTTTATTATAACTGATAGTTTTCCTTGAAGCAAAATAAGTAAAGCCACCATCGAGATTTGTACTAAAAATTAAAACTCCAAATGAAAATATATTCGATAAATAAAAAATAATTCCAGCACCATTAGCTTTTAAAACTCTTGAAATAACAATGTTTACTAATAACAAAGTAATAAAATAAAAAATTCTCCAAATAATGCTTTGTTTTAGTTGTTTACTAACAGTTGTCATGAACATCAAAAATAGTGCTTTCAATTATTGTTAAAACTATTATTTAGCTTGGTTTAGTCTTGTATCATCCAATTCAACCATTAACTTTGCCGACCAATGAAAGTGAAGTCGTTAAAACAAGATAAAGTAAATATTATAACGCTAGGTTGTAGTAAAAATTTGGTGGATAGTGAAGTATTGAGTGGTCAATTATTAGCAAATGAAATTGATGTGGTTCATGAAAATAAAAAGAACGATCACAATATTGTTATTGTAAATACCTGTGGATTTATTGATAAGGCAAAAGAAGAAAGCATTAATACTATTATTGAACAAGTTCAGCATAAGATTAATGGTAAATTAGATAAAGTTTATGTTACTGGGTGTTTGAGTGAAAGATACAGAGAAGATTTAGAAAAAGAAATTCCAGAGGTAGATGCTTGGTTTGGAACACTTGAATTGCCATTAATTCTTCAACAATTTAATGTAAATTATAAAACTGAATTGTTAGGAGAAAGATTGTTAAGTACTCCACAACATTATGCCTATTTAAAAATCAGCGAAGGTTGTAACAGAACTTGCTCTTTTTGTGCTATTCCATTAATGAGAGGAAAACATGTGAGTAAGCCAATTGAGGAATTAGTTCAAGAAGCAAAATCATTGGTAAAAAAAGGAGTGAAAGAAATTATGCTTATTGCTCAAGAACTTACTTATTATGGCTTGGATATTTATAAAGAAAGAGCTTTGCCAAAACTATTACATCAATTAGCCGATATTGAAGGTTTAGAATGGATTCGTTTGCATTACGCTTATCCACATAAATTTCCAATGGATATTTTAGATGTGATGAGAGAAAGAAAAAACATTTGTAATTATTTAGATATTCCTTTACAACATGCTAGTGATAATATGTTGAAGGCAATGAAAAGAAATATTACACGAGCAGAAATGGATGAACTTATCAACAATATAAAAGCTGCTGTTCCTGGTATTTGTATTAGAACAACTTTAATTACTGGATTTCCTGGTGAAACATTAGAAGATGTTGAAGAATTGAAGTCTTTCTTGTTACAACACCAATTTGATAGAGTAGGTATTTTTCAATACAGTCACGAAGAAAATACATCAGCACATGAATTAATTGATGATGTACCAACAGAAGAAAAGGAGCGGAGGGCACAAGAAATAATGGAAGTGCAACAAGAAATTAGTTTAAATAAAAACGAAGAAAAAGTTGGCAAAGAATTTAGAGTTTTAATTGATAAAAAAGAAGCTGGAAGATATTTAGCCAGAACAGAATTTGATAGCGTAGAAGTAGATAATGAAGTGGTGATTAATAGTACTAAAAAATTACAAATTGGAAGTTTTGTTAATGTAAAAATTACAAAAGCTTACGATTATGATGTAGAAGCAGAATTAATAAACTAATTAAAACCTTATTTTTATATTAATTTTTACAGAATAATGGATATAAAATTTAACCCCGATAAACAACACACACTTGGTAAAGCTGCAACAATTAGTGGTACAGGTTTGCACACCGGTATTTTAGTTGATATGATTATAAAGCCTGCTAATCCTGGATTTGGAATGCAATTTCAAAGAGTAGATTTGCCGAATAAACAAATTATTAAAGCAGATTGTGATTTGGTAACTGATACTAGTAGAGGAACAACTTTACAAGTTGATGATGCAAAAGTGAGTACGGTAGAACATGTTTTGGCAGCTTTAGTGGGTATGGGTGTTGATAATTGTTTGATTGAAATTAATGGACCCGAAATTCCAATTATTGATGGAAGTAGTCAGCCTTTTACAGACATGATTGCAGAAGCAGGAGTTATTGAACAAGATGCTGCAAAAGTTTGGTATAGTATAGATGAAAATATTTTCTTTTATGATGAAGCCAAACGTGTTGAGATGGTTGCTATGCCTGCAGTAGATTATCAAATCACTACATTAATCGATTTTAATAGTCCAGTTTTAGGCACACAACATGCAGGTTTAAAATCTATTAAAGAATTTCAAACTGAAATTGCACCTTGTAGAACATTTTGCTTTTTACATGAACTAGAAATGTTGTTAGATAATGAATTAGTAAAAGGTGGTGATATTAATAATGCTATAGTTGTTGTTGATAAACCAATTACCGATGAGGAAATGTATCGTTTGGCTAAAGCTTTTAAAAGAGATAAAATTGAAGTAAAAAGTGAAGGTTATTTAAATAATTTAGAGTTACGATTCCCTAACGAACCTGCTCGTCATAAGCTTTTAGATGTAATTGGTGATTTGGCTTTAATTGGCTATCCAATCAAAGGTAGAATTATTGCTAACCGACCTGGACATAGCTCAAATGTTGAATTTGCAAAGAAAATAAAACAGTACATTAAAAAAAATCGTCATGTTAAAGATGTACCAGTTTACGATCCAACATTACCACCAGTATTTTCTTTACAACAAATTGAAAAAACACTTCCACATCGTCATCCATTTTTATTTGTTGATAAAATTATTGAGCTAACAGATAAACACATTGTTGGGATAAAAAATGTAAGTTTTAACGAATGGTTTTTCCCTGGCCATTTTCCTAATAATCCTGTAATGCCAGGTGTTTTACAAATTGAAGCTTTGGCACAAACAGGTGGTATTTTATGCATAAATGCTATGCCCGAAGGAAATTATGATACTTATTTTTTGAAAATTGATAATTGTAAATTCAAACAAAAAGTTGTTCCAGGAGATACTATGTTATTGAAAATGGAATTTATTTCGCCTATTCGTAGAGGAATTTGTGAAATGAAAGGTACTGTATACGTTGGAGGAAAAGTTGCAACAGAAGCCAATTTAGTTGCACAAGTTGTAAAAAGAGTTGAGTAAATTAATACACTAAATTTCCGATCAACGAGTTTAAAAAATTGGGTAAAATAAGATTGTAAGTATAGATTATTTTATCTGGATCTTGCAATTGCTCCACCATGCTTTCCCATTTATCTTCACTATGATTTTTAATGATGGTTTCTTTTTTATCTGCTCGTTGCAAATACATGCTCATGCCTATTGCATCTGCTTCAGGATGAAATTGTGTACCAATAAAATGTTCATTAAATCTAACCGCCATAATAGCCCTTTCAAAAGGAACATGTGGTCTATCTTTCTCTATGGCCAAAATTGTTGAACCCATTTCACTTAACACATCATAATTGGGTTCAATTACCTGATAATCTCTGCTATCAACTGCATAAAAAGGATTATTTAATCCTTCAAAAACCATTTCATCTGTTGGGAAGCCTACAACATGAACTGGAAAAATTCCGAAAGAGGTAGACTTTCTTTTGCAAACCTTTCCAATGTTATAGTGTCGGCAGGCTAATTGAAAACTATGGCAAATAAAGAATACTTTTTTCTTGATATAATTTTCTTCGAGATTGTTAAACGACTCTATTTTTTTAAGCCAATTAAAATAAACTTTTTCCCAGTCTGAACCTTCTGTATCGATTGGTGAACCTGGCCCACCTGTTGAAATATATGCATCAAAACTTAAATCTGGAACTTCTTGATTTATTCTAACTTCAAATTCTTCAAAACTTACATCAATTTTATTTTCATCGCTCCACTCATTAATCAACTCTCTAATACAACGCATGCCTTGGTTTTCTGCACCTTCGTACAAATCTAAGATAGCTATTCGAGTGGTATTCTTTTTTTGATTCATCAACAAATACTTCTAATAAATATACAATGTTACTAAAAATAATTTAAGTTAGTTTTTGGGGTAAGAGCCAAAAGTGTTTCATACATTAAATGTATGGTGCTTTCAATATCATCTTTATGTAACATCTCAACAGTTGTATGCATATAACGTAAAGGAATTGAAATTAAAACACTCGGACAACCATCATTTGCATAAGCAAAACTATCAGTATCTGTGCCAGTACTTCTACTAACAGTTCTCATTTGCAATTTAATTTTTTTCTTTTCTGCAATATCTTGTACAAAGTTTAATAGTTTGTTATGCACTGCTGGTCCATAACAAGGCGAAGGGCCTTTACCACAAGAAACATCACCTTCAATAATTTTACTAATCATGGGGGTTTGTGTATCATGTGTTACATCGGTAACAATTGCAATATTTGGCTTTATTCTTCTTGCAATCATTTCGGCACCACGTAAACCAATTTCTTCTTGTACTGCATTCACAACATATAAACCGTAAGGAAGTTTTTTATTGTTTTCTTTTAATAATCTGGCCACTTCTGCAATCATAAATCCACCAATTCTATTGTCAAAAGCTCTTCCAATTAAATAGCCATAAGCTAACTCATCATAACCATCCTCGTAAGTAACTACAGAACCAATATGAATACCTAATTCTTCAACTTCTTTTTTACTTCTTGCACCACAATCTAAAAATAAATTATCAGTTTTTGGTTGTGTTTCTTTGCCTTCACCATTTGAAAGTCTTGTATGAATTGCAGGCCACCCAAACACTGCCTTTACTGCACCTTTTTTGCCATGAATTAATACTCTCATCGAAGGTGCAATTTGATGGTCAACACCACCATTTCTTTTTAAATATATAATTCCTTCGGTAGTAATATAATTTACAAACCAACTTATTTCATCGGCATGTGCTTCAATAACAACTTTAAAATTTTCAGTTGGATTAATTATGCCTACTGCAGTTCCATAAGGATCTACCATATGTGTATCGGTATATTGTTTTATATATTCTAACCAAATTTTTTGTCCCCCACT
>JANLVQ010000164.1:0-3940 GCA_031364085.1 Chitinophagaceae bacterium | reverse complement strand
CTTTACTTAAAAAAAAGAAACAGAATCGTTTCTCCATTAACCATTAACTAATTCCTTCAACAGTTACATCTTTTACAATTTTCTGTACTAAGCCTTGCAAAACTTTACCTGGACCCACTTCAACAAAATGAGTTGCTCCATCTTTGTACATTGCTTCAACTGACTGAGTCCATTTTACAGCACCTGTTAACTGAGCAATTAAATTTTGTTTTATTTCTATAGGGTTTGTAACAGCTACAGCCACTACATTTTGATAAATAGGACAAGATGGATGATTAAAAGTTGTGGCTTCAATTGCAGCAGCTAATTCTTGTTTTGCAGGTAACATTAAAGGTGAATGAAAAGCCCCACTAACAGGTAAAACCAAAGCTCTTTTTGCACCCGCAGCTTTCATTTTTTCGCAAGCAATTTCAATTCCTTTTATTGAACCACTTATTACAAGTTGTCCCGGACAGTTATAATTTGCAGCAACAACAATTTCATGGTCTAAAGTTTGTATTTCTTTACAAATTTCTTCTACTTTATCATCAGCTAAAGCCAAAACTGCAGCCATAGTACTTGGGTTAGCTTCGCATACTTTTTGCATGGCTTGAGCTCTAATACTTACTAGTTTCAGTGCATCTTCAAAACTCAAAACGTTATTCGCAACTAATGCCGAAAACTCTCCTAATGAATGTCCAGCAACCATATCGGGGTTTAAATTCTCTTTTGTTTTATATGCAATAACTGAATGCAAAAAAACTGCAGGTTGAGTTACTTTAGTTTCTTTTAATTCTTCTAAAGTGCCTTCAAACATTATATTGGCAATATCAAATCCTAATATTTCATTTGCCCTAAAAAAAAGTTGTTTTGCTTGATCATTATTCTCAAATAATTCTTTTCCCATTCCAACAAATTGTGAACCTTGTCCAGGAAAAATAAATGCTTGCTTGCTCATATTTTAAAATTTATACAAAAATAAGATAATGAAATTTATAGATTATAAATCGATGTGACGTTGAAGTAAATTATTTATTAATTATTCGTTCACTTATTTTCGCATCATGTTTTCTTTAAACATTAGTCAAATACAAACTCTTATTAAAAAAGATTTATTGTTAGAAACAAGAAATCAATATACAATTTATGGAATTATACTTTATGTAATTAGTACTACTTTAGTAGTGTATTTGGCAATGGGTCAGCCAGAAGAAAATGTATGGAATGGCTTATTTTGGATAGTACAATTATTTGTTTGTATAAATGCAGTTGCAAAAAGTTTTTTAGCTGAAAGTCATAATAGAATGATTTATTACTATTCTATTGTAGGAGCAAGAGAATTTATTTTGGCTAAGCTTTTATACAATGCTGTATTAATGATACTAATGTCTGCACTTTCGTTAATTGTATTTATTATATTTCTAGAAAATCCTTTTACACATTTATACAAATTTGTTTTTATTACATTTTTAGGAGGGATAGGATTAAGTTTATTGTTTACATTTTTAGCTGCAATAGCTGCAAAAGCCAAACAACAAGCCTCATTAATGGCTATCATGGGTTTGCCAATTATTATTCCACAGCTTTTATTGTTAATGAAAATTTCTACAGTTGCATTTAGCAGTGTAATACAAGAAGGGTTTTGGCAAATGACCAGTTTATTAATACTTTTAAATTGTATGGTTATTGTTTTAGCCATTATTCTATTTCCACATTTGTGGAAAGATTAAAGATTTTATTATTATGATAGAAAAATTAAGAAAAAAGTATAACAGTACTTTCACAAAAGAAGCATACGATAAATATGTTGCATCTCTTGAGAGTGATATTGTAGAAAATGCTCTAGTTTTTAAAATTGCAGAAACACCAGTTTTTGTTGATAAAACTTTTACAAATAAAATTTTAGATACTTGTGAAAGCATTGTTGATATAATAGTTTCACCCGATTTTATTGCTAAATCTGAAAATGCTATTCCGAAAAATTTAAAAGTTCCAAATGAAAATAATAAGTGTGAATTTATAGTTTTTGATTTTGGAATTTGTAAAAATGACCATGGAAAAATAGAGCCTCAATTAATAGAAATGCAAGGCTTTCCAACATTATTTGCATTTCAATATTTTCAGGATCAAAGCATGAAAAAATATTTCGACATACCTGATAATTTTTCTGTGTTTTTAAATGGAATTGATAGTGAGGGTTATTTGAATAAATTTAGAAAAATTATTTTGGGAAATCATGCACCGGAAAATGTAGTGTTATTAGAAATTTTACCACAAGAACAAAAAACAAGAATTGATTTTTACAACACTCAAAGTTTAATTGGTATACAGCCAGTTTGCCTTTCAGAAATTATTGAAGAGAATGGAAATTTATTTTATTTAAAGGAAGGAGCAAAAACTCCAATCAATCGAATTTATAACAGAATTATTTTCGATGATTTGCAACAGCAATCTCAAGCAATGCAAGAAAAAGGTAAAATATTATTTAAGAATTTAAATGTAGAATGGTTGCCTCATCCTAATTGGTTTTATAGAATAAGTAAGTATACCTTACCTTTAATCAATCATGCTTACGTTCCAAAGACTTATTTTCTAAATGAATTAAAAACCATTCCATACGATTTAGAAAATTATGTTTTAAAACCATTATTTTCTTTTGCAGGTCAGGGTGTGATTATTGATTTAGTTGCAGAAGATATTACAAAAATTACTGACCCAGAAAATTGGATTTTGCAACATAAGGTTCAATATGCAGATATTATAGAAACACCAGATGGAAATGCAAAAGCAGAAATTAGAATATTCTATTTTTGGGAAGAAGGTTCAGATAGACCAATAGCTACTTGCAATTTAGCCAGATTAAGCAAAGGAAAAATGATTGGTGTTCGATACAATCAAAATAAAAATTGGGTAGGCAGTAGTCTTGCTTATTTTGAAAAATAAATTTTTACATGAAGAAAATTGTTATTGCCATTGATGGCTTTTCATCTTGTGGAAAAAGCACTTTAGCCAATCAGTTAGCCAAAGAATTAAATTATGTTTTTGTTGATAGTGGTGCCATGTACCGAGCTATTACTTTATTTTTTTTAGAGAATGAAATAAACATCAAAAAATCAATTGAAGTAGATGCTGCTTTGCAAAAAATTAAACTCGAATTTGATTATCAACCTGAACTTAAAAAATCAGCCATTTATCTCAATGAGGTAAATGTAGAAGAAAAAATTCGAGATAAAAATATCAACAATTATGTTAGTATAGTTGCTGCAAACCAAGCTGTAAGAGCATTTGCAGTAGCACAGCAACAAAAAATGGGTTTAGAAAAAGCATTGGTTATGGATGGAAGAGATATAGGAACAACAGTTTTTCCTAATGCAGAATTAAAAATATTTGTAACTGCTGATCTTGAAGTTAGAGTAGAAAGAAGATTTAAAGAGTTACAAGAAAAGGGCTTTATAACTTCTAAACTTGAAGTTGAAAATAATTTATTAGAAAGAGATTATATTGATAGTAATAGAGATTTTAGTCCACTTAAAAAAGCCGATGATGCTATTGTTTTAGATAATAGTTTATTAACTAAACAAGAACAATTACAATTAGTACTACAGTGGGCTAATGAAAAAATAAAAGAATAAATAGTTAAAAATGAATATGACTGATTCATTAAATAATACAAAAACTTGGAATAAAGCTTGGGAAAATTCTCGATTTAAAAAACAACTCATTTTAGGTAGTATAACATTAATAGTAATACTTATTTTCTTTTCATCTTTTCTTTCCAAAATAGAACAAAGAAATGGGTACTTAATTAACGATTGGTTATTGAATAATATTCCAAGTATTGATTTATCAATTCCAATTTTTACAATAATTTGGTCTTCTGCATTATTATTAATATGGCAAGCATCAAATAATCCTGCAATTTTTTTAACTTATTTATGGGCTTTTAATTTTTTGATGATTT
>JANLVQ010000144.1:0-14747 GCA_031364085.1 Chitinophagaceae bacterium | reverse complement strand
CTTTAGAACAATTAAGTAAAAAAAATATAATAAATTTAGATGAAGAGCGTAAAGCAGCAATGGTAAGCAACTTAATGGTGGTGCTTTGTGGTGAGAGGGCTGCTTCACCAGTTTTAAATACCGGTACTTTATATAATTAATTATATCAAAATGAAAGCTTGTGGCAAATAAAAAAAGTTTTGTTTTAAGAATTGATGAAGACACTTATAAGTCTTTGGAGCAATGGGCTTCAAATGAATTTAGAAGTGTTAATGGGCAAATAGAATGGCTAATTCAACAAAAACTTTTTGAAAAAGGTAGATTAAGAACAACAAAAAAAGAAACTGAAGAAAAGAAAAAGAAATAACAACAAAAAAGTCCTTACAAAATTTTTGTAAGGACTTTTTAATAAAATACAACAAACCTCATAAGCCGGATTCTGTTTCTAAACTATCATTTATCTGGTTTAGTTATTACTAACTAAATCTTGCTGCCTACCCTGGCACTTGCCCTAAGGCTCGAACGAGCAGCCCTCAAAAGCACCTATATGTGGCATTACAGCATCTAAGGTTTACCCATAAACTGCATTACTGCAATAGATCGTAGGCTCTTACTCTACGTTTTCACCCTTACCAATTATTTAATTGGCGGTTATTTTCTGTGGCACTTTCTGTTCTTGTAAACAAGACCTGGCTCTTAACCAGTAGATTGCTCTATGCTGTCCGGACTTTCCTCTTTGTAAACAAAGCGATAGCTCGGGTTTGTAGTATTATTCAGTTAATTGATTCATGGCATTTTCTTTTTCCATATCAATAATCCAATCTTTTCTTTTTAACTCAAAATTGGTTCCTAAATATAATCTTCTCACTTGTTCATCATCTGCTAATTCTTCGGCAGTTCCATGTTTAAATATTTTTCCATCAATCAACAAATATGCTCTATCGCAAATCGATAAAGTTTCGTTTACATTATGGTCGGTAATTAATATGCCAATGTTTTTATATTTTAATTTGGCTACAACAGTTTGAATATCTTCAACAGCAATTGGGTCAACGCCTGCAAAGGGTTCATCTAACAAAATAAATTTTGGGTCAACAGCTAATGCTCTAGCAATCTCAGTTCTACGCCTTTCTCCACCACTTAAACTATCTCCATTATTTTTTCTTACTGTTTGCAAATTGAATTCATCTAATAATCTTTCGAGTTTTTCATGTCGTTCTTGTTTAGATAATTTGGTCATTTCTAAAACTGCCGAAATATTATCTTCAACAGAAAGTTTTCGAAATACACTAGGTTCTTGTGGTAAATATCCAATTCCCATTTGAGCTCTTTTATACATTGGTAGTTTGGTAATATCTTCATCATTTAAATAAACCGTTCCATCATCTGGTCGTATCAATCCCACTACAATATAAAAAGAAGTAGTTTTACCGGCACCATTTGGCCCTAATAAACCAACAATTTCGCCTTGCTTTACTTCTATTGAAACCTGATTAACTACAGTTCTGTTTTTGTAAATTTTTACTAGATTATTTGTATGAATAGTTAAGTTCAAAATTAATTTTTATCTTTTTAATTGACTGTGAACAAATAAACTGGTAATACTTTTATTTTCGGCTGCATTACGAATGGCAATGGCAAATAAATCTGAAACTGAAACTGTTTTTATTTTTTTAGATTGCTGTTTTAAAGGAATGGTATCGCAAACAACAAGTTCTTCTAATACACTATTTTCAATATTCTCGTATGCTTTACCACTTAAAACTGGGTGAGTGCAAAATGCTCTAACACTTGTAGCCCCTTTTTCTAAAAGTAAGGCTGCACTTTTTGCTAATGTGCCACCTGTGTCACAAATATCATCTATCAAAACTACATCTTGTCCTTCTACATCACCAATGACCACCATACTTGAAATTTCGTTAGCACGTTTTCTATGTTTATCGCAAATTACCATTGGTGCGTTAAAATAACTTGCAAATTCTCGAACTCGGTTTGAGCTACCCACATCTGGAGCTGCAAAACATAAATTTTTAAGTTTTAAACTTTCAATGTAAGGAATAAAAATGGCCGAACTATCTAAATGATCTACAGGTACTTCAAAAAATGCTTGAATCTGAGGTGCGTGTAAATCCATTGTAATTACTCTGTTTGCTCCAGCAGCTTCAAGTAAACTGCAAATTAATCTACTACCAATGGCTACACGAGGTTTATCTTTTCTATCTTGCCTTGCATAACCATAATAAGGAATAACTGCTACTATTTTGTGTGCACTTGCTCTTTTAGCAGCATCAATCATTAATAGCAACTCCATTAAATTTTCTGAAGGAGAGTATGTGCTTTGTACTAAAAAAACATAATCTCCTCGAATGCTTTCTAAAAAAACTGGCTGTATTTCTCCATCACTAAATTTTTGAACATTAACTTTTCCAAGTTTTGCTCCAAAGCTTTTGGCTATTTTTTCTGCTAATTGTTGTGAGCCAGTTCCTGCAAATATTTTAACTGAAGGTGTCATAGTTGAATATTAAAGCAAAGATAGGATTCATGATTTAAAGCTAATAAATCAAATTCATTTACCCTTTTTCAAAATTATTCCTTGTAAAATGAGAAATTCAATAAAATTCAACCCCTTATTTTTGTTTAACCATATAATAATTTATGATGTTACCAAAGGGAAAGCTTATTGCAATTGGTGGGGCAGAAGATAAAGGCACTGATTTAGAAAAAGGTGAAATTTTTAGAAATAATTTAAACTTTTTTGAACTTGGAATTTTAAATAAAATCACAAAAGAAGCTGGTGGTGTTTATGCAAAAATTGAAATCATCACAACTGCATCTACAATACCTTATGAAGTAGGTGAAAATTATTTAGATGCATTTTCTAAAATTGGTTGTAACAATATTGGTGTAATGCATATTAGAAATAGAGATGATGCAACTAACCAAAACTATTTAAAAAGATTAAAAATATGTGATGTTGTAATGTTTAGTGGTGGAAACCAATTACGTTTAACTGCAATTTATGGTGGTACAGAATTTTTAAAAACTATTAAAGAAAGATATTTTAACGAAAACAAATTTATAGTTGCAGGAACAAGTGCTGGTGCAATGGCTATGAGTAATACTATGATTTATGAAGGCAATGCCACAAAAGCACATTTAAAAGGTGAAGTAAAAATTACAACTGGTTTAGGATTTATGGACAATGTGATTTTTGATAGTCATTTTGAAAAACGTGGTAGATTTGGAAGATTAGCCCAAGCAGTTGCTGCAAACCCTGGCTGTATTGGCATTGGGTTAGGAGAAGATACTGGCATGATGATTACAGAAGGAAATAAAATGGAAGCGATTGGCAGTGGATTGGTAATGATTATTGATGGACACGAAATTAAACACAGCAATATTGCTGATATACCCGATGGTAACCCCATTAGTGTAGAAAATATTAAAGTACATTTTTGCGAAAAAGGCAATGGCTACTTAGTAAACGAAAGAACTTTTTTATTGGAAGCAAGTGAAGGCTCTTTAGTTCAGCATCAAGTTGAAGTAGAATAAAAATTCTACAATGAAAAATCAGTTTACCATTTTTGAAGTATCTTTTTTAAACAAACTCGCAACAATAGATGTAACCTTAATTTCTAATGATAAAAGAGTTGCAGATTACCTTACATATATTTTACTGCATAAAAAATATTTTCTTAAAATTTATTCTTTTGTTTTAGCAGAAGCACTTAAATGTTCAAGTAAACAAGTTAAAGAATTATCTATTCTAGATTTTGGCACAGGCAATGGGTTGCTTGCTATTTATGCAAAGTATTGTGGCTTTAAACATGTTTATGCTTGTGATAATTACTCCAATTTTATTGAAGCAGCGAAAAATTTAAGTCAATCGATTAATATAGAAATTGATGAGTGGATGATCTGTAATGAATTTGATTTGGTAAATAAATTTTCAACAAATAAAATAGACGTGATGGTTGGTACCGATGTGATTGAGCACATTTATGGTTTGAATATATTCTTTTCAAATATTCGTACTTTGAATAACCACATGATTACTGCTTTTACAACAGCATCGGTACATGATAATTATTTTAAAAGAAAGAAATTAGAGAAATTAATGAAGAGTGATGAACTTGAATATGTAAAAATTAGAAAAAATATTATTCAGAACTATGATACATCTTTAAATAAAAATCAACTTGAAGCATTATCAGAATCAACAAGAGGATTAAAAGAAAATGACATACTTTTTTATGTTGACAATTACAATAAATCGAGAAATTTAAAAACAGTGAAACTCGGCAAATACAACACTTGTGACCCCATAACTGGAAATTTTACAGAAAGAATTTTATGTATGAATGAGTATAAAATATTATACAACAAAAATAACTTTCATCTTGAAATTAAATCTGGGTTTTACAATGTAAACAACAACATCATTAAATTTATATTTTTAAAATGCTTAAATACTTTTATTCATATTTTTCATAAACATTATTTTGGCAGAATATTTACACCATTGATATTGTTAGTTGGAAAACCAAAGAAATATTAATATGATGACAAGAGAATGTACAATTGACGATATTCCACAAATTCAAATTATTAGAAATTTAGTTAAAGAAAATACTTTATCAAATCCGAATTTGGTTACAAATGAAGATTGCAAACGATTTATTACTTTACAAGGTAAAGGATGGGTTTGTGAAATAAATAAAGTAATTGTAGGATTTGCAATTGTTGATTTAATAAATAAAAACGTTTGGGCTTTATTTGTTCATCCTAATTTTGAAACAAAAGGAATTGGCAAACAACTACAAACTATAATGCTTGATTGGTATTTTTCTAATACATCTGAAACAATATGGTTAGGTACAGCACCTAATACTAGAGCCGAAATATTTTACACCAAAACTGGATGGGGAAAAACTGGAGCTGTAAATAATGGAGAAATAAAACTCGAAATGACTTTTACCAATTGGCAAAATATTAAAGAAAGAAAAAGCAACTAATGAAATATATTTTTACTCTATTTTTTTTCTTTTTTGCAATGAATTGTTTTGCAAAAACTGATAGTACTAAACTGCAAATTAGTATTATCACTTGCTCTCCTGGTAATGAACTGTATTCAATATTTGGACACACTGCTTTGAGAATTATTGATTCAATAAATGGCTCAGATATTATTTACAATTATGGCACTTTTGATTTTAATGATCCTAATTTTTTAATAAAATTTACTAGGGGAAAACTAGATTATTTTTTATCGCAAGAATATTCTGCTAACTTTTTTGCTAGCTATCAATACGAGGGAAGAACGATTACAGAACAAATTCTAAACTTATCTACAACTCAAAAAAATAACATTCAACAAGCCCTCACTAAAAATTTATTGGGTAACAATAAATTTTATAAATACGATTTTTTATTCGATAACTGCACCACCCGAATTAGAGATATTTTAAAAAACCATGCATCGTTTAATTGCAACACTGCACTAGTAAATTCAACAACTACTTTTAGAAATATGTTGTATCAATATTTAGATAGTGGCGGTATGAGTTGGAGTAAACTAGGTATTGATTTATTATTAGGCAGTAAAATTGATAGAGTTGTAACTATTGAAGAAAGCACATTCTTACCAGATTATTTAATGTTTGCAATTGATAGTTTTAATAACAAGAATAATTTCATTTCCAATAAAAAAAATTATCCTGCAACAACTTTAATTACATCATCAATAAACAATCAACCCGTTTGGATTTTTAGTTCTCTGCTTGCAATAGTGGTTATACTTTATTTTTTTTATCACCCAAAAGCTCAAAAAGTATTACAAATTATTTCAGTTTCACTTGTTGCATTAACTGGAATTTTAGGATGCTTATTGTTATTCATGTGGTTTGGTACAGATCATAAATCATGTGCAAATAATTACAATTTGCTTTGGGCTTTACCTACTAATATTTTTGGTTTTTATTTCTATCTTAAAAAATCAAAATACAAAAATTGGTACTTCAATTTTGCAACCATACTTACATTTATATTATTATGTTTATGGTTTGTTTTACCTCAAGAATTTAATATTGCATTTTTGCCATTTACACTAACAATGGGATTTTGCTATAAAAGCATTTCAAGATATAAATAAATTAATTAAACTTTTACTTGCTTTTTTCTTACCAAAGAATTATAGGCAAGAAATGAACTGACTAAGGTTAGTAAACTACCCAAAAGCATTGCAGCTCCTGGAATATGCAATGCTGCATCCTTGGCACTGAAAAATGCAAAAACATGAGTCATAATTGGTGGACCAAAAATTAAAGCAATACTCATTATACTGGTTAGGCCACCTTGTAATTCACCTTGTTCATTCTGGGGAACTTCATTACTTATTAATCCTTGCAAGGCAGGCATGGTCAATCCACCTAAACCATAAACTAACATAAAAGCATACATCATCCAGCCTTGTGTAGCTAATCCAAATAATAAAAATCCGGTAGCATAAAATGCTAATCCTACATAAACACTTTTTTCTAAACCAAGTTTTGGAATAATTAACCTTATTAATCCTCCCTGAACTATAGCCACTACCAATCCTACAAAAGCAAGCGACCAACCAATTGCTGTTGCATTCCAGCCAAATCGATACATAGTGTAATAAGTCCAGGTGGTTTGCACAGCATGAGATGCAACATATAATAAAAATATTGAACCAACTAAACCAATTATTACTGGATATTTTTTAAACTGTACTAATGTTCCAATTGGGTTTGCTCGTTTCCAATTAAATGCTCTTCGTTTTTCTTTAGGTAAAGATTCTGGTAAAATAATATAACCATATATCCAATTAATCATCGCTAAAGCAGCAGAGGCAAAAAATGGTAAACGAACATCATATTTTCCTAAAATTCCACCCAATGCTGGTCCAATAATAAATCCAATTCCAAAAGCCACTCCTATCATTCCAAAATTTTGGGCTTTCTTTTCGGGTGTACTAACATCACTAATGTAAGCACCAGCTGTAGAAAAACTTGCACCAGTAATACCTGCAATAGCTCTACCAATAAATAACCAAATAATTGTAGGTGCAAAAGCAGTAAATAAATAATCGATTGCAAAACCAAATAATGAAAATAAAAGCACAGGTCTTCGGCCAAACTGATCACTCAAATTTCCCAAAATTGGTGCACAAACAAATTGCATAATGGCATAAGTGGTTTGTAACCAACCTCCATAAACTGCAGCTGCATTCAGTGAACAATTAGCAAGATCTTGAATTAATGTTGGAATAATAGGAATGATAATTCCAAAACCTGTTACATCTATCAATAAAGTAATAAAAATAAAACCTAATGCAGCTTGTTTTTTATTTGCCATAAACTTTAGTGAAAGCAAAGTAATAGCAATCATTAACAAATTATGTACAATAAAATTTGATTATGAAAATGAAAAACTAACAACCGTGTGTTTATTACACATTAAATCGTTATTTTGCAGAACCTATTGCATAATAGAAAAGAAATTGATTATGGAGAAAACTAACACGCTTTCAAAACTAAAAAATATAACTAAAGGCGTTTCAGAAAGAGCTAAGCAAGTTATAAAAACGAGCCCAACTAAGAAAGTTGAACCAAAAGCAAGCACTAAAAAAATAATTGCAAATAAAAATATTGTTTCAAAAAATATTCATGCTTTAGAAAAAATGACTTTTCAATTAAAGTTTACTACAGTTTTTGGACAACAACTATACATTACTGGCAATCATTCTAAATTAGGGAATGGTGATATGGATAAAGCCATTCCCTTACAATTTTTTAATGAGGAGTTTTGGTACGCAGTAATTGATTTGAGTAAAGAAGATATTAAGAGAGTACCCATTACTTATAACTATTTTTTAAAAAATAATGATGGCACCATTAGCTACGATTGTGGCACTGATAAGCAAATTAATTTACAAACTAAATGCAAAGAGATTTTAAGAATTGATGGCTGGAACTACACAGGCTATTTACAAAATGCTTTTTATACAGTTCCTTTTAAGAAAGTTTTATTACAGAAAAGCATTAATGATTTTAGGGTAACAAAGCCCAGAAAAATTACACATACTTTTCAAACTAAATTTCCTTTAATTCAAGCTAATCAAACTATTTGCATTTTAGGAACTGCTAATAAATTAGGAAAGTGGAATATTACTAAACCTGTATTACTAAAGAAAAAAGAAGGAGAAGATTTATTTACTGCTGATGTAGATTTAAGCAAAGAAAATTTTCCAATTGCATATAAATATGGCCTATATAATACCAGTGAAAATAAATTTATTGCTTTTGAAGATGGAGAAAATAGAATACTGTTTGATGAAATAAAAGCTGATAAAAAAACCATAGTAAATGATGCTTTTGCCAACTTTCCTGTAAATACTTGGAGGGGTGCAGGTGTTGCCATTCCAGTGTTTAGTTTAAGATCAGAAAAAAGTTGTGGCGTTGGAGAATTTACTGATATGAAGTTAATGGTAGATTGGTGTAATCAAGTTGGATTAAAACTACTACAAATTTTACCTATCAACGATACTATTGCTCATCACTGTTGGAAAGATTCTTACCCATATGCAGCAATATCTGCTTTTGCGTTACATCCTATTTACATCAACCTAGAAGCTTCTACTGAAAAAGAAAATTTATCTCTATTAAATGAAATAGAAAAAGAAAGAATTCTTTTGAACAAAGCAGATAAAGTTGACTATGAAAAAGTAATTACTCTTAAATTATCTTATCTTAAAAAAATATTCAAATTACAATCTCAAAAAACTTTCGAAACCCAATCGTATAAAACATTTTATTCCGAAAATAAACATTGGTTAGTTGCCTATGCAGCTTTTTCCTATTTAAGAGATTTACATAACACCTCGAATTTTAATAATTGGCCAAAATATCAAAGATTTAATCAAAAAGAAATTGATGGCTTATTAAAGGATAAATCTGCAGCCAACGAAATTTCATTTTACTTTTTTGTACAATACCATTTACACCTTCAGCTAAAAAATGCAACTGAGTATGCACATTCAAAAGCTGTGGTTGTAAAAGGCGATATTCCAATTGGAATTTATAGATATGGAGTAGATGCTTGGCAACAACCAGAACTATATCATTTAAATGTACAAGCTGGTGCACCACCAGACGACTTTGCAGTTAAAGGTCAAAACTGGGGATTCCCAACATACAATTGGGAGAAAATGAGAGCAGATGGTTTTGCTTGGTGGAAACAAAGATTTGAACAAATGAGTTGCTATTTTGATACTTTTAGAATAGACCATATTTTAGGATTTTTCAGAATCTGGAGTATTCCAACACATGCTGTAGAAGGCATTATGGGTTATTTTGTTCCTGCGATTCCAATTCATATCAATGAAATTTTTAACAGAAATATAAATTTTAATTATCACAGATTTACACAACCATTTATTACAGAAAGTGTTTTGTGGGATCAGTTTGGATATGATAACCAAAAAGTAAAAGATACATTTTTGGAAGTTGATTATTCTGGTAATTTCAATTTAAAACCTGAATTTAATACACAACAAAAAGTTGCAATTTATTTTGAGCAATTAGAAAATAATGAATTAAATAATAAACTAAAAATTGGTTTATATAATTTAATAAGTAATGTAATTTTATTTGAAGTTGAAGGCTCTAATAACCAACAATTTCATTTCAGATTTGCAGTAGAAAAAACAAGTTCATTCAATAATTTAGACTTTCATTCTCAACAACAACTAAGAGAGTTGTATGTTGATTATTTTTATAAACGTCAAGATAATCTTTGGAAGCTTGAAGCACTTCAAAAACTTCCTGCATTAAGAAGAGTAACCAATATGCTAATTTGTGGAGAAGATTTAGGTTTGGTTCCAAATTGTGTTCCTGATATTATGCAACAATTAGGCTTATTGAGTTTAGAAATTCAAAGAATGCCAAAGGGAGATCAAGGAGAATTTTTTCATCCTGCAAATGCACCCTATTTAAGTGTGGTTACACCAAGTACACATGATATGAGTACCATTCGTGGTTGGTGGGAAGAAGACACAGAAAAAACAAAACGCTTTTTTAATACTCAATTAGGTCAATGGGGAAATGCACCCACATTTTGTGAAGCATGGATTAATAAATCAATTTTAGATCAACACTTGCATTCACCTGCAATGTGGTCGATTTTTCAATTACAAGATATTTTAGGAATCGATGCAAACATTAGAGCAGAAAATCCAAATAATGAAAGAATTAATGTTCCTGCAGATCCAAATCATTATTGGCAATATCGTATGCATTTGAAATTAGAAAATTTAATTGCTGCTACAGAATTCAACAAATCATTTAAAGAATCAATAGAATTAAGTGGTAGATAGATTGATAATGTGAAGATTTTTCTAAAATTACTCTATTAACCTTTGTTTAAGCAATGCTGCTTCTATATTTGAAGTTCAAATTTTTTGAATGAAGCATTTCAACACTATTTTTCTTATTGTTCTCACCTTTGCAGTTGCAATATTGTTTTATCAACAAGTAAAACATAATCAACACAATTGTAAAGTAGATAAATTAAAACAATCGAGTAAGGGCTGCACTATTGCTTATTTCGAAATGGATTCTATCCAAAATAATTTCGAATTCTACAAAGAAGTAATTAAGGAGCTCACTAAAAAAGAACAAGAAGTACGAAATAATTTGGCTCAAATAAAAAACTCGAATATTACTAAGTTAAAAGAATATCAAGGCAAAGGGAATAGTATGTCTCCTGAACAAATGAATGATGCTCGACAAGATTTAGAAAGAAGAGATAATGATTACCAACTTAGAGAACAAACAGAAGCCAATAAACTTTCAAGCGAAACAAGAGATCGATTATTAGAGGTTAAAAAGAAGATTGAAGATTATTTAAAAGAGTATAATAAAAACAGAACCTACTCTTTCATCTTATCAAATTCTTCTGATTTAATTTATTATAAAGATTCGGCTTATAACATTACTGCTGATTTAATTAAAGGATTGAATGAAACTTACAAGCCAAAGAAAAAATAACGAATATTTAAAAACTATATCTTCGAAGCTGCACTTTCTAGTGCAGCTTTTTTATTACATCACTAACAACATCAAATGAATAATTCCACATCATTTAAACCCACATTAAGTTTATTCGATGCAACTATGATAGTTGCAGGCAGCATGATTGGTTCAGGTATTTTTATTGTAAGTGCAGATATAACCAGAAATGTAGGCAGTGCTGGTTGGCTAATTTTAGTATGGGTGTTTACAGGTTTTATGACACTAGTAGCTGCATTAAGTTATGGAGAATTATGTGGTATGTTTCCAAAAGCAGGTGGCCAATATGTTTATTTAAAAGAAGCTTATAATCCTTTAGTGGGATTTTTATATGGTTGGAGTTTTTTTACTGTAATTCAAACAGCCACTATTGCTGCAGTTGGTGTTGCTTTTTCAAAATTTTTAGCATATCTGGTACCTGAATTAGGTAACGGTTATTTTTTATTTAGTTTAGGTGGATTAAAAATTTATTCTGGCCAACTAGTAGCTATAGCAATCATTTGCTTTTTAACTTTTGTAAATACAAAAGGTGTTAAAGAAGCTAAATGGATTCAAACATTATTTACTTCAGCAAAACTTTTGGCATTATTTGGTTTAATCATCTTTGGATTTTTTTTAGTGAAAGAAAGCTTTTGGAGTGAAAACATAAAAACTGGTTTATCAGCAATGCAAAACATGGGTGTAAAAAATGCTGAGGGAATTCTTCAACCTGCTCAGTGGATTGGTATTGGAGGTAGTGCTTTAGCAGGTGCCATTGCAGCAGCAATGGTAGGCAGTATTTTTAGTAGTGATGCTTGGAACAATGTTACTTTTATAGCTGCAGAAATGAAAAATCCTAAACGAAACTTAGGATTAAGTTTATTACTAGGAACCTTAATTGTAACCATTATCTATGTTTCAGCTAATTTGATGTATTTAAATGTAATGCCTTTACAAGAACTAGCTTTCCCAACAGATGATAGAGTTGCAGTAGCTGCTGCTAACAAAATTTTCCCTGCATTTGGTACAACATTTATTGCAATTTGTATTATGATTTCAACTTTTGGCTGTAATAATGGATTAATATTAGCAGGAGCAAGAGTGTATTATACTATGGCAAAAGATGGTTTGTTTTTTAAGCAAGTTGGTCAATTAAATAAATTTTCTGTTCCACAAGTTGCACTATGGATTCAATGTATTGCAGCAAGTTTATGGTGCTTAAGTGGAAAATATGGCGATTTATTAGACATGATTTCTTTTGTAGTAGTTATGTTTTATATTTTAACTATAGTTGGCATATTTATATTAAGAAAAACACAACCCAATACAGAAAGGCCATACAAAGCTATTGGTTATCCCATTTTACCAATAATGTATATAATTATGGGTTTGGCATTTTGTATTTTACTTATCATTTATAAGCCAAATTATACTTGGCCAGGTTTAATAATTACATTAATAGGTATTCCTATATATTATTTACTGGTAAGCAGAAACAAAACAACAAATACAGTTTCATAATTTATCTAACATTACTTTTGATACTTATTTATTCTAATGAATGATGATTCAACAACTATTTAGTGAATTTGAAAAAATAAGAATTGCAATAATTGGAGATGTAATGCTAGATACTTATTGGTGGGGAAGTGTATCAAGAATTTCTCCTGAAGCACCTGTACCTATTGTTGCATTACAAAAAAATGAATTGAGATTAGGTGGTGCTGCAAATGTGGCTTTAAATCTTGTTGCTCTTCATGCACAAACAACTTTAATTTCTGTAATTGGAAATGATGAAGAAGGAAAAAAATTGCTTGAACTATTAGTTAACCAAAAAATAAATTCTACTTACATCATAACAAGTAATACTAGAATAACAACTAATAAAACAAGAATTATTAGTCGTAACCAACAAATGATGCGATTAGATGCAGAAATCTCAACTGATATTGATGAAAACTTGGAGCTAACTCTTCTAGCAAATATTAAAAAATATATTGATACAGAAAATCCTCATGTCATCATCTTTCAAGATTATAATAAAGGTGTTCTTACTCAAAAAATAATTGAACAAACTATTGAGTGGTGTACAGAAAAAAATATTATTACTACAGCTGATCCTAAAAGAAAAAACTTCTTCTCTTACAAAAATGTACACATTTTCAAACCCAATTTAATTGAAGTCAAAGAAGGGTTAAATATGTTATTCGATGAAGTGAATTTAGAATTACTGCAAGATGTGCACCATCAATTGCATCAAAAATTAAATAATAAAATTTCATTTATTACATTATCAGAAAAAGGTGTTTTTTATAAAGACGACAAAACTTCGAACATTATTCCTACTCATGTTCGAAACATTGCAGATGTAAGTGGTGCAGGAGATACTGTTATAGCTGTGGCCTCAATGGTATACGCCATTACAAAAAATATGCAATTAACCAGCGAAGTGGCCAATATTGCAGGTGGTTTAGTTTGTGAAGAAGTGGGCACAGCTGCAATTAATAAAGAAAAACTTTTTGCAGAGTGTGAGAGATTAATAGAAGATTAAAAAAATAAATATGTCAAAAATTACTTTGTGCATTCATGGAGGTGCTGGAACTATTCTGAAAGAAGATATGACACCCGAATTAGAAGCTGCTTATCTTGAAGGATTACAAACTGCTTTAGATGCTGGATATGCTGTTTTAGAAGAAGGAGGAACAGCTGCAAATGCAGTAAAAGCAGCAGTTGTGGTGTTAGAAGATAATATGTTGTTTAATGCAGGTAGGGGAAGTGTATTTACAAAAAAAGGTGTACAAGAAATGGATGCTGCAATAATGAGAGGTGAAGATTTAGAAGCTGGTGCTGTATCAGGAATTAGAAATATCAGAAATCCTGTTGAACTTGCAACAGAAGTGATGCTGCATAGTAATCATGTTTTTTTAAGTGGAAAAGGTGCCAACGATTTTGCAATAAAACAAGGAATTAAATTAGAACCCGACGAATATTTTTTCTCTCAATTTAGATACGACCAATGGAAGGCTTTACGTGATTCTGATAACTATTCTTTAGACCATACCCACCATCATCTAGAAGAATTGATGAGAGACAAAAAATTTGGAACTGTAGGTGCTGTTGCCTGTGATAATAAAGGCAATATTGCTGCATCAACAAGTACAGGTGGTATGACCAACAAAAAATATGGCAGAATTGGTGATAGCCCTTTAATAGGAAGTGGTACTTATGCCAATAATAAAACTTGTGCTATTAGTTGTACTGGTCATGGAGAAGTTTTTATAAAAGCTGTTGCAGCTTACGATGTAAGTTGTTTAATGGAATACAAAGGAATGAGTTTACAAGAAGCTATGAATTTTACAGTAAATACAAAATTAAAAAATATGGATGGAGAAGGTGGAATGATTGGTGTAGATGCAAACGGAAATTATGCTATGATTTTTAATAGTGCGGGTATGTACAGAGGGGTTAAAACCAGCAATGGAATGAATGAAGTTGCAATTTATGGATAACTGATATGATCACTTTTATCTAACAAAAAAATGCCTGCAATTGCAGGCATTTTTTTGTTAGATTGAATTGTTTAAAAATTAGTTATAATTAACTGTTACGTTAAAAGGCGTTGCAGTGGTATAAGAACCTGCAGCTTGGTTAGCGCTAACAGTAATTGTAGCCCCCACACTGAAAGATTGTGAACCA
>JANLVQ010000104.1:0-2009 GCA_031364085.1 Chitinophagaceae bacterium | reverse complement strand
CAATCCTACAAGAACTCATAAACATGTTGCAACACCATTTAAAAATTCTGCTTGCAAAAGATTAAATATGTTTTTAAGATGGATGGTAAGAAAAGATAAACATCAAGTTGACTTTGGCATTTGGAAAAACATCAAAACGTCTCAACTCATCATACCAATGGATGTGCATGTTGTGAACGTTGCTTCTAAAATAGGTTTAATTGAATCAACAAACACCAATTGGCAAACTGCTGTTAATTTAACCAACACACTAAAACATTTAGATAGCAACGACCCTGTGAAATACGATTACGCTTTATTTAGTTTAGGTGTAGTTGAGGGCATGAAATAAAATGTTGCATCCTTACATTTGCATCTTAAAAATAATTAATGAATTCAATAGCCGATATACAAAAACTTCCAAGAAAATTTGTTCCTCAAGAATTTACTATAACCACTTGGGAAACTTTAGAACCTTTTTTTAAAAATCTTACTGAAAGAATAATCAGCAACAAATCCGATTTAGAAAATTGGTTAAAAGATATGAGCGAATTAGAAGCAGTAGTTAGTGAAGATGCTTGCTGGCGACAAATTAAAATGACTTGTGATACTACCGATAAAAGTTTGGAAGAAGAATTTAATTTTTTCTGTATGGAAATCCAACCCAAGCTACAACCCTTTGCTGACGCATTGAATAGAAAGTTCATGGCTTGTGAGTTTACGAAAGAATTGGATCAAGAAAAATTCTATACTTATTTGCGGAGTATTAAAAAAAGTATTGATTTATTTAGAGAAGAAAACATTCCCATTCAAGCAGAGTTGAGTGTAATGCAACAAAAGTTTGGCGTTATTTCTGGAGCTATGACAATTGAAGTGGAAGGCAAAGAATATACTTTACAACAAGCTGGAAAATTTTTGCATAGTCATGATAGAACTTTACGAGAATCTGTGTATAGAAAAATTAATGAAAGAAGAATGGTGGATAAAGAACAACTACATGAGCTCTATACAACACTCATTCAAAAACGACACCAAATAGCCGTAAATGCTGGATTTGAGAATTATAGAGATTATAAGTTTGTGGAACTAGGAAGGTTCGATTATACAAAAGAAGATTGCACTAATTTTCATGAAGCAGTTAAACAACATATTGTTCCTTTAGTTGAAAAAATCTATCAACTTAAAAAACAAAAACTTGGTTTAGATACTTTACGACCTTGGGATACTGAAGCTGAACCTGAAGGAACACAACCTTTAAAACCATTTAATACTGGCAAAGAATTGTACGAAAAATCTGTTACTTGTTTCCAACAAATGAATCCTCTTTTTGCAGAGTGTTTAAAGAAGATAGATGAACTTGGACATTTTGATTTAGAAAGCAGAAAGGGAAAAGCTCCTGGTGGTTATAATTGTCCTTTAGCAGAATCGGGTGCTCCATTTATTTTTATGAATGCAGCAGGACAAATGGATGATGTAACAACAATGGTACACGAAGGTGGTCATGCAATACATTCTTTTCTTACTCATCAATTAGAGTTGAGTGCATTTAAAGAATATCCAATGGAAATTGCTGAAGTGGCTAGCATGGCAATGGAATTGTTTAGCATGAATCATTGGGAAAGTTTTTTTGATAATGAAGCAGAATTAAAACGTGCTAAAGAACATCAACTAGAAAGAGTGATTACTATTTTTCCATGGATAGCAACTATAGATAAATTTCAACATTGGGTGTATCAAAATCCAAATCATACTATTTATGAAAGAACAAATATGTGGTTACAAATCACTAATGAATTTTCAACTGGAGTAATGGATATTTCTGGATTAGAAACCTACAGACAAACAGGTTGGCAAAGACAATTACACTTATACGAAGTGCCGTTTTATTATATTGAATATGGCATTGCACAGCTTGGTGCAATTGGTTTATGGATGCAATATCAACAAAACCCTCAACAAGCCATTAACAATTATATGAATGCTTTAAGTTTAGGTGGCACAAAAACTTTACCTGAACTTTATGCAGCAGC
>JANLVQ010000091.1:0-2195 GCA_031364085.1 Chitinophagaceae bacterium | reverse complement strand
GATGATTTGTTAGACGAAGTAACTAAAAGAATGAATGCTTCTACCGATACAAAATTAAAACGAGCTTTATCATCAATTGTAGAAAGAAAAACGTTACCAAGTAAACGCAGAGGATTTGTTCAAAAAGCAAAAATTAATGGACAAACTATTTTCTTAAGAACAGGAGAATATACCGATGGAACTTTAGGCGAGATATTTGTTGATCTAGCTAAAGAAGGAAGCACAGTACGTAGTTTAATGAATTGTTTTTCTATTGCAATTTCTGTTGGTTTGCAGTATGGTGTTCCTTTAGAAGAATTTGTAGGAAAATTTGTATTTACAAAATTCGAACCTGCAGGAATGGTTGATCATCCAAATATTAAAATGACAACCAGTTTGGTTGATTTTGTTTTCCGAGCCCTAGCATATGAATATTTAGGAAGAACAGATTTAGTTCATGTTTTAGATAAACCAGAAGTAGGTAATTTGGGTGAAGATGATGGTAACAATTTAAGTTATATTGGTGGACCACAAGAATTAAGTAATGTAAGAGTAACAGCCTCAACACCAAATGCAACGCCATCTCCAGCCCCTCAAAAAATGCAAAGAGCTACTGCAACTGTAAAATCTGAAGGAACTTTAGATATGGTAAATCTTGCAGCAAAATCAATGCAAAGCGATGCCCCATCTTGCAATGTTTGTGGACATATCACTGTTCGTAGCGGTACTTGTTATAAATGTTTAAATTGTGGCAATAGCTTAGGTTGTAGCTAAAAAAATATGAATAAACAATTCATCACTTTAGTTATTCTCTTACTTAGTTTTTCTAGTTCTTATAGTCAAGGAATAATTAAATTAAAAGACCCCAAAAAGACTTTTATAACAGATAGAAATCCTCAGTTAATTTATGTGGGTTTAGGTGGCCCTGCTATTGGGTTATCAATAAATTACGATAGAAGATTTAAAAAAAAGGTCGATGGTTTAGGTTATAATGGAGGGATAGGTTTTCGAGTTGTTAGAAATGATTTGTCTTACACTTCAGTCCCATTGGGGGTAAACTATCTTTTAGGCAATGTAAATAATGCAAAATATCTGGAAGTTGGTTTATCTCAAACTATATTATTTATAGGAAACACTAATTCAGCAACCTATCTTACAACGTATATATTAGGAGATACACAACTTTTTCCTGGTAAAACCTACACTTTTACAAATTTGATTATTGGTTATCGTAATCAGCCTAATGAAGGTGGTTTTAACTTTCGCATTGGCATAAATCCTGTTCTTTTTGAAGGTGCAGTTGATTTGGGGGGTTATATAAGTTTTGGTTATAATTTTTAAATTATTCTCAATATTCTAATAATAATACTTTTTTAATTTAAGTATCAAAAACACTCTCAATCCCTAACTTCGCGACTCAAATTTTATAGTCTATTTTAAGGATTCGATATGAGTACTAAGTATAAAGAATTTTCTGGATTACATCTTCCCAGCATTGAAAAAGAAATTTTAGCAATGTGGCAGAAGACAAATGCTTTTGAACAAAGTGTTGAGTTGAGAGAAGGTGCAAAGCCTTTTGTGTTTTATGAAGGCCCACCAAGTGCTAATGGTATGCCAGGAATTCATCATGTAATTAGTAGAACGTTGAAGGATTTGGTGTGCAGATATAAAACCATGCAAGGTTTTCAAGTAAAACGTAAAGGTGGTTGGGATACTCATGGATTACCAATTGAATTAGGTGTAGAAAAAGAATTGGGCATTACAAAAGAAGATATTGGTGTAAAAATTACTGTAGAAGATTACAATAATAAATGTAAAGAAGCAGTACTTCGTTATAAAAAAGAGTGGGATGATATTACCACCAAAATGGGTTATTGGGTTGATTTAAATAATCCATATATCACTTACGAAAACAATTACATTGAAAGTTTGTGGTGGATTTTAAAACAATTGTATAGTAAAGATTTATTGTACGAAAGTGTAAGCATTCAACCTTATTCTCCTGCTGCTGGCACAGGTTTATCTTCTCACGAACTCAACCAACCTGGCACTTATAAAGATGTAAAAGATACGAGTGCTACAGTGATGTTTAGCCTCCCCAACCCCTCCAAAGGAGGGGCAAATGCAAACCATCCAACTGCAAAAAAAATATATGAAGCTATAGATAATTCGAGTTCCAAAGTCCCTCCTTTGGAGGAATTTAGGGAGGCTGTTTA
>JANLVQ010000046.1:0-7748 GCA_031364085.1 Chitinophagaceae bacterium | reverse complement strand
CTTTAGTTTCTATTTTTCAAAATATGGAAAAGATTTTTTTAATATTTTATTTGAAAGTAGTTTACCTATTGAACAAGAATTCACAATAATTTCTTTAGAAAATTAATTATCGAAATTATTAGGCAATCCACTTTTTTTTATTTTCTTAACCGTTTGCATAACATCATTAGTCATATTTAACTTTAATAATTCTAGCTTTTTTGCTATTACCAGATCAGAAGTTGCAATTATTTGTGCAGCTAAAATGCCTGCATTTTTTGCAGCATTTAAAGCAACTGTTGCAACAGGAACTCCATTTGGCATTTGAAGAATGGAGAGTACAGAATCCCAGCCATCGATTGAATTGCTAGATTTAATTGGAACTCCAATAACAGGCAAATTAGTTATAGAGGCTATCATTCCTGGTAAATGAGCAGCACCCCCAGCACCTGCAATAATTACTATTAACCCTCTTTTTTTTGCAGAAGTTGCATAATTAACCATTCTTAAGGGTGTTCTGTGTGCAGAAACAACAGTTAGTTCAAAGGCAATTCCAAAATCCATTAAAAAATCTGCTGCTGGCTGCATAATTTTAAGATCGCTTTCACTGCCCATTACAATTCCAACTTGTATTGATAATTGATTTTTTTTTGCCATAAAATAATGTTTAACTAACAACTTTTAATTTTGATTTAACCTCATGAGCCATTGTAATCAATTCGTCTTTATTATTATTTAATAGTGTTACATGACCCATTTTTCTGCCGGGTTTAGTTTGCTTTTTTCCATATAAATGTACAAAAGCATTTTGCATTTTCATTACTTCATTTAATCCATCATATGTAGCTACGCCAAAATTATTTTCTTCTCCAATTAAATTAACTAAAGCAGAAGGCAATATGGAGCTAGTATTTCCTAAAGGATAATTTAGTAAAACTCTCCATAACATATCAAATTGGCTACAAAAATTGGCTTCAATGGTATGATGGCCACTATTATGAACCCTTGGTGCTACTTCATTTACAAAAACTTCATTATTTTTTGTAACAAACATTTCTACTGCAAAAATTCCAGCACTATCAAAAGCTTTCACCAATTTTAATGCAATTTCATTGGCTTGTTTTTGGATTTCATAAGTTACAGTAGCTGGTGAAATTTGGTAGTCTAATAAATTTAATTTTTCATTAAAAACCATTTCTGTTAAAGGATAAATTGCAATCTGTTTATTTTGTGTAATTGCAATTATTACAGCAATTTCTTTTTTTATTTCAACTAATTTTTCAAAAACAGCGGGTGCATCAAATCCAATAAAAAATTGGCTTTCATCTTTCATTACTACAACTCCTTTTCCATCATAACCACCTTCAGCAACTTTGTGAACAGCAGGTAAAAATTTAGTTTGTTTTTGAAGTTCTAGAATATTTTGTGTGATGATAAAATCAGCAGTTGGAATTTGATGAAGTTTGAAATAGTTTTTCTGCGATATTTTATTTTTTATTGTTCTTATTGTAGCACTTGAAGGAATAACTTTTATACCTTCTGATTCCAATTTTTCAAGAGCATCAACATTTACAGATTCTATTTCAATGGTAATAACATCTAATTTTTTTCCGAATTGATATACAGTTTCAAAATTTTTAATATCTCCCTTAACAAAATTTTTGCATAAATGTGCTGCAGGACAATCTTCATCATTTTCTAAAACAAAAGTTTCAACATCATAATTAACGGCAGCCTGTAACAACATTCTTCCTAATTGCCCCCCTCCTAAAATGCCAACTTTCATGCTACTAATTTTTGCTAAGATAAGTTAGCCAGTTTTTTTCAAACTATTAACTTTGTGTTATATTATTAAAATGAAATTGTATCATTTATTAATTAATTACTTGGCTATGAATAACAATTAATAATTAACTCATTCTATTTTTATTATCATTAAAAAATTAAAATGAATTTAAATAATAAAACAGACTTTTTACCTTTAAATGGAACCGACTTTGTTGAGTTCTATGTTGGCAATGCAAAACAAGCAGCTCATTTTTATAAAACCGCTTTTGGATTTCAAAGTATTGCTTATTCAGGACCAGAAACTGGCAATAAAGAAAAAGCCAGTTATGTACTTCGCCAAAACAAACTCACTTTTGTTTTAAGCACTCCATTAAGGCCCAATAATGAAATTGCAGACCATATTAATAAACATGGCGATGGTGTAAAATTTTTAGCTTTAAAAGTAGATGATGCTACAGATGCCTGGCATCAAACAACAAAACGTGGAGCTACAAGTTTTTTAGAACCAGAAATATTAAAAGACAATCAAGGAGAAGTTGTAATTAGTGGAATACACACTTATGGCGAAACCGTTCATTTATTTATAGAAAGAAAGAATTATAATGGCGTTTTCATGCCAGGCTTTATTGAATTAAAATCAAATTATAATCCGGCAGAAACTGGATTACTTTATGTAGACCATTGTGTGGGAAATGTAGGTTGGAATAGGATGAATGTTTGGGTAAAATTTTATGAAGAAGTGATGGGATTTAAAAATATTTTGAGTTTTGATGATAAAGATATTTCAACTGAATACTCTGCTTTAATGAGTAAAGTAATGAGCAATGGAAATGGTTTTGTAAAGTTCCCTATCAACGAACCAGCAGAGGGTAAAAAGAAATCACAAGTAGAAGAATATTTAGATTTTTATAATGGTGAGGGGGTACAACATGTTGCAATTGCAACAAACAATATTATTGAAACTGTTTATGATTTGAAATCGAGAGGTGTTGAATTTTTAAATATTCCTGAAAGCTATTATAAAACCGTTTTAGATAGAGTTGGGAAAATTGATGAAGATATAGCCCCACTTCAAGAATTAGGAATATTAATTGATAGAGATGATGAAGGTTATTTATTGCAAATTTTTACAAAGCCATTGCAAGATAGACCAACTTTATTTTTTGAAATAATACAACGTAAAGGTGCAAAAAGTTTTGGAAAAGGAAATTTCAAAGCATTATTTGAAGCATTGGAAAGAGAACAGCATTTACGAGGGAATTTATAGTTTACTTCTCTACTTTTACTTCAAATAAATCATAGTTAACACCTAATGCTGCTGCTGCTGCATTACTAATACGAATTATTAGGCTTGCATCATCTTTTACATTTGGTAATGGTCCAAGCACTTTGGCATAAATAAACTTATTATCTAACTTAACTTTTACAATACTTCCATTTTCAGCATCATTCATTAAAGCGTAATATTTTTTATCTTTCCAACCAGAGATTGTTTTAAATGTACCACATAATCCCATAACCGCTTTATTACTAGGTTTATATTGCTTTTCAAAAACATTATTTTCAGATTTTTCAGTTATAGTTTCTAGTTTTAAAGTAACTTTTTCTGGTTTTTGAAATTCATTATTATCTATAACCTGATCTATAATTTTAGCTTGGTTTTCAGTGCCATTAATATTTTTTTTCAAAGATGCTTTTACAACTTCTTCTTGTGTTACTATTATTTTAGTTTCTGTTAAACCAGCTTTTGATTTTTGTTGTGAGAAAAAAATATAATCGCCAATTTTAATATTATCGTTTTCTAAATTATTCCAAGTACGTAATTGCTCAACCGAAACATCATTATTCTTTGCTATTTTATATAGGCTTTCTCCTGTTTCGATAATATGATAAGGCAAGCTTTTTATACTATTTTTTGGTATGCTATTAACTTCAATTTTATTGATTTTTCCAACATAAGCACCCATTGGTATTAATAATTTTTCACCAGCTTTTATTATTGTGTTACTGTTAATATTATTTAGTTCGTATATATCTTTTACTTTCACTTTATACAAGCTAGCAATTTGAATAATATTTTCACCTGATTTTACAATATGTGTTAAAACATTATTTTGTGCATTTGCAATTAAAACTGGCAAAATAATTAATAATATGAGTAATTTCTTTAACATATAATTTTCCTAATTAATCGAATTCAAAATTCTCCAATTGGTTGGATAATAGTTGTTTATTCTATTATCTAATATTTTAATCCAACCAATATTTATATTTTTATAAGAGACCAAAACCCAACCTTTGACCTCTGTATTTATTATAACTACTTTTTTGGATAGATATTGTAGTATTACTTCTAATTTTAAAGATATTTTTTTAAAATTCTTTAAAGTTTTCAAACTTAAAGCTAAATCATGAGATGGAATAATGTCTTTTCCTTTTACTATGCCTATTTCAACCCCTGCTTTTTTGATATAAAGATAAGATGCAATTGTTTCCAACTCATTTATGAATTTGGAAGTAAAAAAGCTAATTTTTTTATTATGCTTAAATAAAGTAATCTCGTCTGTGTTTATAAAAAAATCAGATACTACTTCAATTTCTTTTTTAGAAACGGGTAATAATTTTTTTGATTTATATTTTTGATGTTTGATTTTTTTTGTAAAAGTTAAAGCAGCAATAAAAAACCCTTCTCCATCAACTTTATTTGGATAAAATCGATAACCAAAAGCATTTTTTTCACTTGAAACACTTTCAACAATTCCCCAATTTTCATCAATGGGAATTTGTAATGATGCACATCCAAATTCTTTTATCATCCAATCCAAAATATCTTCATTTTCTTCTTTTGAATATGAGCAAGTAGAGTAAATTAATATTCCATCATTCTTAATGCAATTTTGAATTTCAGAAATAATTCTTTGTTGCCTTTGGCTACAAAGTTTTACATTTTGCTCACTCCATTCGTCAATTGCTTTAGTATCTTTCCTAAATAAACCACTGCCACTGCAAGGTGCATCAATAACAACAATATCAAAATAATTTGCAAGCTGTTTAAAATCTTTTGGATCATTATTAGTAACAATACAATTATGATGACCCCATTTTGTAATATTTTCAGTTAAAATATTTACTCTTTGTTTAATCACCTCATTACTTATTATTACACTATTAGTAAAATAGTTGGCCAATAAAGTAGATTTGCCTCCAGGTGCAGCACATAGATCTAACACAATTTTCTCATCATCTTTTTTAAATAAGTGCTGAATAATATGATCTAAAAACATACTACTAGCTTCTTGAACATAGTAAACACCAGCATGTAATAGTGGGTCGAAAGTAAATTTTGGTCGGCTCTTTAAATAAAATCCTTCTTTACACCAAGGTACATTTTTAGTAATGCATAATCCATACAATTCGTTCAATTTTTCAATTTCTACAACCTCAACTTTTTGGGAGTTAAACCTTATTGTAGTAATTTCTTTTGGGTGCAGGTGTGATGCTAAAAAAGCTTCTTCATGAAATCCATTTATTTGTTGAAGGCTATCTATTAATGGTTTTGGTATCACCGTACAAATATAGTATTACAAAAAAATCCCACGTTATAAAACGTGGGATTTGAACTATAAAAATTAATTTATTTAAAATACATTAAATCCAAAACTTGCATAGTATAAACCACCAATTTGAGGATTGCCAAATGCACTTCTGTAATATTTGTTAAATAAGTTAGTAGCACCAATTTTAAATAAACTCTTAATGCTAGTAAATTTGTAACTCATGAAAGCATCCACTGCACCATATGCTGGAACTTCACCAGTACCAAAAGTACCTTCCCATAAGAATTTATCTTGCCATCTGTAATTAGCACCAAAACCCCAATTACCACAAACACTAGGATTACTTAAGCCAATATTATAACGTAATTTAGGTGTGTTATAAAAAGTAACCAAACCTGCTGGAGCATTACTTAATTTATCGCCAGAGATGTTTGCATTTACTAAATAACTTTTATACAATTTATATTCAGCACTTAAGCCCCAACCCATTGATTTTAATGTTTGACTTGCATTTGAAACAAATGAATAATTATCTGTTGCAAAAGGACTAGCCAACATTTGAACAGCAATTAAAGGGTTTGTACTTTGACCACGACCAACAGCTGTACGACCGATAAAGTTTTCAAATTGGCTATAATAAACATAAGCATCTACTAATAATTTACTACTTAAAACACCTCTATAACCCACTTCAATTGTATTTGAAACCTCAGGTTTTATAGTTGTAAATGCTGCAGTTTTTAATAAAGCAACATTTGGAGTTCCAGCAGCAATTGAATTTCTGAAAGCAACTATGCTTTCAGCAGTATAAGCTGGATTTCCAGAGAAATTATAACGAGTATTGAAGTTAGGTAATCCACCAATTAAGATTGAAGATGGAGTTTTTAAATTGATCCATTGATCTTGTAAAGAAGGAAAACGATAAGCTTGTTGATAAGAAGCACGTATGTAATTATTTTCAGCTACTTTCAAGGTTAAAGTTGCTCTTGGAGTAAATCTACCATCAAAGTTTTGGCTTTTATCGTAACGACCAGAAACAGTTAATTTTAATTTATCATCCAAAAATTTCTTTTGCAATTGCATATATCCACCATATTCATAAACACTCAAAGGTCCTAAAGTATCTGCAAAGATGGTACCATTAGAATTTAAAGAGTAATTTCTGTAGCTTGCTCCGACAAGAATGTCAACAGCTTTAACTAAACGAGAAAAATTGTATTGACCCTCGTAGTGATATAAAGAAGTTTTATCATCGAACTTGGCACCACCCTTGCTTATAGGTGTGCTTATTGCTTTGTTAAAAGCATCATTAAATTGTTGAGAACCTGGCAAAAATCTACCATTTTCAGCAGTTGATCTTGCAGCCCCATGAGCCACAGTTGAATTAGCAGAAGGCAAAGGAGTTAATCCTAAGAAAGCTGCACCATAAACTCCTGTATATTGTTGAAACCAAGTTGCATTATTTTTCCAAGCACTATTCACAGCAACTGCAGCAGTTGTTGCAGTATAGGCATCTCCAGAATTTTCTTGAGTGGTGTAGGCTCTCAAGAACCAATCTTTATGTTTTAGTTCAAACTTATATTGACCAATAGCTAAATTTTTAATAGAATATCTATCTGCACCAGTATAAACTGTTGTACCAATACCATAATTAGCTTGAAGTGAAGCTTCAAGATTATTATTTAATTTATAATGTAACGCTCCGTTTAATTTTACGTTGTAGTTATTATAATCAACTAAATCTCTTTCATCATAACCAGTTCTACTTACAAAACCACCTTCTGGCGTTGCACCAATAAATGTATTTTTATAAGCATTATTTGCAACAGTACTTGTAGGAATTAAAAACGGTAAAAAAGGTTGAAAAGGTGCAGGTGTTCCAGCTGCAATTTGTGCAGGAGTAAGTCCACCAGTTAAAGCAGCATCAATACCAGCTAAGAAAACATTAGCACCAGGTTGTGCAGCTACTTGTGCTCTTACAACTTGTGCAAAAGCGTGCATACTTGCACTTGCTTCATCTCCAAAAACATTAACGCCATCATAATTTGGATCTGAAGCTCTAGTTCCACCTTTTAAAGAAGAGAATACATTATTTCTTGATAGGTTTCTAATATCATTTGCTTGCCAATCGTTTCCTTTTGTTAATTCAGCACCAATTTTGAAAGCAAACTTATCCGATACTTTTTTAGCCCATCTCACATCCCAATTATGAAAAGGAGAAGTTGCAGTTTGAGCTTGATCAATATGATTAGCACCAGCTTTTACTTGAAAGCTTAATCCTTGATATTTAAAAGGATTTTTACTAGTCATCAATAAAGTACCTGTCATACCTCCTGAACCATAAATAGCAGAAGAAGCACCTTGTAATAACTCCACATTATCAACATCTAATTGTGTTGGACCAACAATGCTACCTACAGAGAA
>JANLVQ010000124.1:0-2152 GCA_031364085.1 Chitinophagaceae bacterium | reverse complement strand
GTTTCAATTACTTTATCTAAACTTACTTTAGCATAATCTGGTGTTCCTTGCAAAGCCAACTGACTAGCTGTTATGGCTTTTATTGCACCCATTGTATTTCGTTCAATACATGGAATTTGTACCAAGCCACCAATTGGGTCGCAAGTTAATCCTAAATGATGTTCCATTGCAATTTCAGCAGCCATTAAAGCTTGTTTTTGCGTGCCACCTAAACATTCAGTTAAGGCAGCAGCTGCCATTGCACTACTTACTCCAATTTCTGCCTGACAACCACCCATTGCTGCAGATATTGTTGCCCCTTTTTTAAAAATACTCCCTACTTCAGATGCTATTAATAAAAACTTAACAATGTTGGTATCATCTTCTCCATTACAAAACAATTTATAATACATCAATACTGCTGGTATTACTCCAGCAGCACCATTTGTAGGTGCTGTAACTACTCTTCCAAAATTGGCATTTTCTTCATTTACTGCAAGTGCAAAGCAACTTACCCAATCGAGTATATAATTGAATTGTGAACCTCCTTTTTTTATACATTGTAACCAACTTTCAAAATCATTATAAGAGCAGTTATTCAATAATTTTTTATTCAGATCGGCTGCTCTTCTTTTCACATTTAACCCACCGGGTAAAATTCCTCTTAAATGACATCCTCTATAAATACATTCTTGCATGGTTTTCCAAATATTCAAAACTCCAGCAATAGTTTCTTGCTCTGTTCTCCAGGCATTTTCATTTTCAAGAACAACTTCGCTAATCGTCATACCAGTTTTCATACACCAATGAACCAAGTCTTTTGAGGTATTGATAGGAAAAGGTAATTCAATTAAATTATGAGTGATAGTGTTTTCGCCTTCTTTGATAACAAACCCACCACCAACTGAATAATATGTTTCGCTAAAACTATTGCCATTACTCAGTTCTATCAAAAAACTCATACCATTTGGATGAAATGGAAGTGTTTCTTCATTCAAAAAATGAATATTAATATTTGGATTAAATGGTAAAAATCTTTCACTTGATAAATAGAGTTGATGATTGGTTTGAATGTATTTTATTTTTTCATCAATAGCATTAACATCAATAGTAACAGGATCTTCATTGCATAACCCTAATAAAACTGCTACATCTGTACCATGTCCTTTTCCTGTTTTAGCCAAAGAACCATAAAGTAAGACATCGATTTTTGTTACATCATGAATATTAGCTTTAGTTTTAATAGATTGAATTGCTGCCATTGCTGCACGCCATGGGCCTAATGTATGTGAGCTACTTGGTCCTACTCCAATTTTAAACATATCGAATACTGAGATGGCTTCGTGTGGCATTTTGGTAATTTACAACTTTTCTTTTACAAAATATTAAGTGTGTAATTAAGTTGAGAGTTTGGTTAAACAAATATTGAGACTTTCTTTCCAATTATTAATGGCAACTCCGAAATCATTTTCAATTGAAGAGCAATCCAAAACAGAATAATGAGAACGTTTTGCTGGGGTTGGGAAAGATAAACTTGGTATGGGATTTACTTTACAATCTAACATTAAAAATTCTTGAATTGCTTTTGCAAACTGAAACCAAGAAATATTTCCAGTATTGGTATAATGATAAATATTTTGATGAAGAAAATTTTGATTTGAATTTAATTGAGTAATTATTTGCAAAATAGCTTCAGCTAAATCTTTAGCATAAGTAGGGTTTCCTATTTGGTCGTTAACAACATTAATTTCATCTCTTTCGCTCATTAACTTCATGATGGTTTTTACAAAGTTTTTTCCATGTGATGAGTAAACCCAAGAAGTTCTAATAATAATTGATTCAGAATTTTCTTGAATAACTAACTCCTCTCCTTTTGCTTTTGAAGCACCATAAATATTGATTGGATTAATTACATCAGAAGTTAAATAAGGTAATTTTTTTTCTCCATCAAAAACATAATCTGTACTAATATGAATTAGTTTACAATTAATTAATTTACAATTTTTAGCAATTTCAACGGGAGCTGTTGTGTTAATTAAAAAAACCAAATCTTCTTCAGTTTCTGCTTTATAAACAGCAGTGTAAGCAGCACAATTATTAAAATATAAAAATGATTATTTTTAAAGTTTTTCATGCGTTGGGAAAGATGAACTTGGTATTGGATTTACTTTAC
>JANLVQ010000330.1:0-1653 GCA_031364085.1 Chitinophagaceae bacterium | reverse complement strand
GAATCGCCATCATTTACACAGTTAACTGATTTAGCTGCTGAAAGGCTTGGTGGCAAAGTGTTGTATGCAACTGATGATTTTTTTGCAGAAAAAGAAAATTTAATAAAACCTACTAGAGGTATTTTTATTACAGATAAATATACTGAACGAGGTAAATGGATGGATGGTTGGGAGAGTAGACGAAAAAGAACACCAGGCCATGATTGGGCTGTAATTCAATTAGCCACTTCAGGAAAAATAAAAGGGTTTGATATTGATACCAATTTTTTTTTAGGTAATCATCCGCCACATGCATCTATTGAAGCTGCCAATCTTTCTGAAGGAATTGATGAATCTGATTGGGATAAAATATCTTGGAAAGAAATTCTTCCAAAATCTCATCTCGATGCAGGTTCTCAAAATTTTTATTTAAGCAATAGTGATGAAATTTTTACTCATATCCGTTTACATATTTATCCTGATGGAGGTGTAGCTCGATTAAGAGTATATGGAGAAGTGTTTAAAAATTGGAATGATATTTCTGTTGAGCATGAAATTGATTTAGTGGCTGCAATCAATGGTGGAAAAGCATTGGCTTGTAACGATATGTTTTTTAGTGCTATGGGCAATTTAATAATGCCAGAGCGTGGAGTAAATATGGGTGATGGTTGGGAAACAAAAAGAAATAGAACACCTAATAATAGAGATTGGGTAATTTTAAAATTGGCACATAAGGGAATTGTAGAAAGTGTTCTTGTAGATACTTGTCATTTTAAAGGTAATTATCCTGATAGTTGCTCTATTGAATATTGCAATGAGAGTAATGATGATAATGTAATCAGCAATAGTACTCAATGGAAAACTTTACTATCTCAACAAAAATTAAGTGCAGACCATAGTCATGAGTTTGATGCAGAAGTAAATAAGGAAAATATTGTTTCACATGTTCGATTAAACATTTTTCCAGATGGTGGTATTAGTAGATTAAGATTATTAGGTAAAATTATTAAATAGTGACAATTAGTATCATATTATATGTTGTGTTATTGAGTATTTTAATAATGCTTATAATTTTGTCTCATCGGTTGCCTTCAATTATAAAATTTATTCAGTCTGATTCCGAAGAAAATGAAAGTTTAACTACAGCTCAAAACTTTATTTATTCAGGAATGATTTTGGTGATTATTGCATTAATCATCAATACCTATGTTTTAGTTAAAGGCACACCACAAGAAAGTCATTTAATGGAATGGTTAAACATCATCATTCGTGTAATGCATTTTACTTTTGGTATAGCATGGATAGGTGCATCTTTTTATTTTGTTTTTTTAGAAAATGCATTAAATAGAACCGATGATGTTAGAGACGAATTGGCTGGAAATCTTTGGGCTGTTCATGGTGGTGGATTTTATTATTTAGAAAAATATAAAATTGCTCCTAAAACTATTCCCAAACATTTACATTGGTTTAAATATGAAGCTTATTTTACTTGGCTTTCTGGTTTTTGTTTAATGTTTGTGGTGTATTATTTTAATGCTTCTGCTTTTTTAATAGATAAAAATGTTTTAGACATTACTGGCACTCAAGGTATATTAATTGGAGTTGGCTCTTTCATTATTGGATGGATTTTATACGACCAACTATGTAAATCTCCACTCATTAAAAAGCCTTTCT
>JANLVQ010000276.1:0-1778 GCA_031364085.1 Chitinophagaceae bacterium | reverse complement strand
ATTTATGATACTGATGATAGCAGAAGTGTTATTAAAGCTGTAATTAATGAAATGGATTTGGATGATAAAAGATATAAACCAAACATAGTTCACAACAGAATTTCTGCGGCAAAAAATGCTTTAGTTGGTCCTGAAGAATATGCAGCTGATCCACATTTTAAACAAGAAGATACAAGAGCAAACAGACCAATGATTAGTGAAATTTATAAAGCTTATACTGCTCGTTGTTTTAAAAATGGAGCTATGGATTTTGATGATTTATTATTTAAAATGTATGAGTTATTAAAGTTCCATAATGAAGCTTTACATAAGTATCAACACAAGTTTAAATATGTTTTGATAGATGAGTATCAAGATACGAATGCTGTTCAATATCAAATCACCAAACTACTGGCAGCAGTGCATGAAAACATTTGTGTAGTTGGTGATGATGCACAAAGTATTTATAGTTTTAGAGGTGCCACAATTGAAAATATTTTGCAATTTCAGAAAGATTATGATGATGTTAAAGTGGTGAAATTAGAACAGAATTATCGTTCTACTCAAAACATTTTAAAAGTTGCTAATGAAGTTATCAGCAATAATAAAAGTCAGCTACCAAAAGAACTTTGGACAGATAATGTTGATGGAGAAAAAATAAAATTAGTAAGAACATCAACCGATAATGAAGAAGGAAAATTTGTTGCAGATTCTATTCAAGAACAAAAACTTCGTAATCATTATCACAACAACGAATTTGCCATTTTATATAGAACCAATGCACAGTCTAGGGCTTTTGAAGAAAGCTTGAGACGACAAGGCATTAAGTATAGAATTTATGGTGGACTTAGTTTCTATCAAAGAAAAGAAATTAAAGATTTGTTAGCTTATTTAAGAATAATTGTAAATACAAGAGATGAAGAAGCACTAAAAAGAATCATCAATTATCCGATTAGAGGCATTGGAAAAACTACCATTGAAAAATGTTTGGTAATTGCCAATGAACAAAATATAACTTTTTATAATGTTCTGGAACGTGCAGTATCATTTGGTTTCAAGGCAGGCACATTAGAACTGTTGCAAAATTTTGTAACCATGATAAAGTATTTTCAAACTTTATTAACCGATAAAAATGCATATGATGTTGCTGTACTAGTTGGTAAAAATACAAATCTTGTTAAAGAATTATTTGATGATAAAACAACAGAGAGTTTAGTACGTTATGAGAATATTCAAGAGCTGCTTAATTCTATTAAAGAATGGACAGAAAGCCCAAGCAATGAAGATGGTGAACTAGGAGATAAATCTTTGGGCAGTTATTTACAACAAATTACTTTGCTTACAGATGCAGATGATGATAAAGGTGAAACAGATGTTGTAAAACTAATGACAATCCACGCTGCCAAAGGACTAGAGTTTAGTTGTGTATTTGTTGTTGGAGTTGAAGAATCTTTGTTTCCAAGTGCAATGTCTATCAACACCAGAGAAGAACTGGAAGAAGAAAGAAGATTGTTTTATGTGGCTGTAACCCGTGCCAAACAACGATTGTGGATGACTTATGCAAACGCTCGTTACAGATTTGGACAATTGCAACAAAATGAACCAAGTAGATTTATAGATGAAATGCCAGAGCAATACATAGATAAATCTTATGCTGGTGCAAGTTTCAAGAGTAATCAAACAACAAATTGGGGAAATGCTTTTGAAAGAATGAATCGAGGTTTTGGAGCAGCGAATAATGATGCAGCAAAAGTAGAAAAAAAATATGGACCAACTCCAAGTAAATCATCTTCCTCAAC
>JANLVQ010000271.1:0-7991 GCA_031364085.1 Chitinophagaceae bacterium | reverse complement strand
CAATACATTCATCAAATTCCTGTATTGCTTCAAGCAAAAGGTTTTGCTACTGCAAATGTTGATTCGATAACAGAAAAAGAAAATGAATTTAACATTAAAATATTTGTAGGTAAAAAATGGGAATGGGGAAATTTTAATTTGCCAAATGAAATACAGCTTCAAAATAATATTAACAAAAAAGACATTAATCAATTACCTGAAAATATTTTAAACTATTACGAAAACAATGGATACCCTTTTGCTCAAGTAAGTTTTGATAGTGTTTATATTTTAAATAATACCATTAATGCCAATTTAAACGTGAATAAAGGCATTAGTTACCGCATGGATAGCATTAAAGTGTTTGGGAAATTAAATTTAAAAAATACTTTTTTACAACATCACCTCAACCTCTTTAATAACGAGCCTTACAATGCCGAAAAATTACAAAATATAAGCACTAAATTACAAGAGTTGCCTTATTTAAGAGAGTTTAAAAACTGGGATGTATTAATGTTAGGCAGTAGTTATTTAGTTAATTTATATTTAGAACCTGTTAACCAAAATAAGTTTGATGCCATAATTGGTTTTTTACCTAACAACAATCAAACCAATGGTAAGCTTTTATTTACTGTTGATGCCAAATTAAATTTGTTTAATGCTTTTGCAAGGGGCGAACAATTTGCTTTAAACTGGCAACAAATACAACCACAATCGCCACGTATAGATATTAATTATCAACAACCATTTATTTTTAATTCGAAATTTGGTTTGAGTTTAAACTTTAATTTATATAAAAGAGATTCTGCTTTTTTAAATATTAATTCTAGCATTGGAGTTCATGTAGATATTTCAAAGAAAAGTAATATAAAAATTTCTTTAAATAATAACAGCAGTAGAATTATTGAAGCTGATACAATACAAATTATTGCAACTAAAAAATTACCTGATGTTTTAGACATGAATATCTCGAACATTGGTGTAGCATATACTTTCAACAATTATTTTGGTATCAATAATATAAAAAGAAAAGGTTTTGAATGGAGTATTTATTCAAATTTTGGACAAAAGAAAATTGCTCAAAACAATACTATTACAAATATAAAATCTGCAGGATTTAATTATAAAACTTTGTACGACTCAATAGCAACAAACACCTATCAGATAAAAGCAAAATTAAATATTACAAAATACAGTAGTCTTGGCAAACAAACGGTTTTAAAAAATGCTTTACAATTTGGAACATTGCTTTCGGAAAATTATTTACAAAACGAATTATTTCAGATTGGTGGTTTTAAATTATTAAGAGGATTTGATGAAGAAAATATTTTTACCAATCAATACTTGGTGAGTAGTAATGAGGTTCGTTTTTTATTTAATAACAATTCCTATTTTTTTGGATTTGCTGATGTGGGTTTTACTGAGAATAAAATTATTAAAAAAAATTATACATTTATTGGTGGGGGTATTGGGCTAGCTTTAGCAACAAAGCAAGGTTTATTGAATGTGAGCTTTGCTGCTGGCAAAAGAAACGATTTAGCATTTAGTTTCAGAGATTCAAAAATACACATTGGCATTATTAGTAATTTTTAGTTTGAGTATGCCAGTAAATTCTTTGTTAATTTGCAATCTTTAAGCAAGGTTTTATGAGGTTTATAGTGCTGATTATTTTATATTTTATCATCTTGCCTGTTTATGCACAGCAAGACTCTGTTGTGCCCCAAAAATCACCAACACCAATACAATCGAATAAACCAAGAGTGAATGATTTAAGATTAGACTCTTTAATTAGTAAAAAAAATAATGAAAACAATTTACTCTCTCAAGTAGTAATTGACAGTTTAAAAAACCTAATTAATGTAGATTCCTCTACAATTCTAGAAAACGATTCAGCTATTTTGGTTAAAAAAATAAATAACAATTACTCATTATTACAATCAAATCCAATAATAAAAAGCAATACAGTTGAATATCGGCTTACAAATTTTAAACACTACAACTCAATAGATTTTCTTTTTTATTTACTTTTATTTGTTGCCTTTATTCTTTCGATAGTTCAAATGCTTTTTCCAAAATATTTAAAAAATATTTTTGATATTTTTTTTCAACCAAGTTTTAGACAAAGACAAACAAAAGAACAGCTCACTCAAGAATACTTTGCAATATTGCTATTGAATGTTTTATTTGTTTTATCAACAAGTATATTTATAACCTTAATTTCAAATAATAAAATTCAAACCAACAAGCAGTTTTGGCAATTTTTATCGTTAGCCTTTATAACACTTAGTATTATTTATATTACAAAATATAGTTTCACAAAATTTGTTGGGTGGGTATTTCATCAAAAAGAGGTAGCAGAATCTTATAATTTTTTAGTTTTTTTAATTAACAAAATAATTGGGGTTGTTTTAACTCCTTTAATTTTTCTAATAAGCTATTCTTCAACTGAACTCAAACAATTTTCAATTACAATTTCTTTTATTTTAATAGGCATACTCTTACTTTATAGATTTAATAAAACTGTAAATTCTTTAAGGCGTTTGTTAAAAATAAGTAGCTTTCATTTTTTTATCTATTTTTGCAGTGTTGAGATTTTACCAATGCTTATTTTATTTAAAGCAATTGGAAAATACATAGGTACTGGTATTTAATTTTTAATTAAAGTGTAGCATGGCAAAAAGCGTTTCTACTAAAAAAGAAAATGGGGGGAAAATCAAAAAAATCCTAATTTCTCAACCTCGTCCAGAGAGTGAAAAATCACCTTATTTCGAGTTAGAAAGAAAACATGGTGTAGAACTTGAGTTTCAGCCTTTGATAGAATTAGAGCCGATTGCATCGAAGGAATTTAGAAAACATAAGATAGATGTTGCTTCGTATACAGCTGTAATTTTTACCAGCAGAAATGCCATTGATCATTTTTTTAGAATGGCAGATGAAATGAAAATTAACATTAATCAAGACACCAAATATTTTTGCATTACAGAAGCTGTAGCACTTTACCTGCAAAAATTTATTTTATATAGAAAACGTAAGGTTTTTTATGGTGCCGATGGTGGTAATAAAAGCATGTTCGATGTAATCAATAAACATAAAGAATCTGAAAAATTTTTATACGTGTGTAGCGAAAATCAACAAGATAATGAAATTGTTGGTTGGCTAAAAAATCACAATTGTGAGTTTACTTTAGGATTCATGTATAGAACAGTTAGTTCGAATATTAAAGATAAAGTTGCAATCAAAGATTTTGATATTATTTGTTTGTTTACCCCAAGTGGTGTTAGAAGTTTATTTGATAACTATCCGACCTTTAAACAAAATGGAACTTTGCTTGGAGCATTTGGCAATAATACAGCTATTGCTATTGAAGAAGCTGGTTTAACATTACAAATAAAAGCACCAGTACCACAAACAACCAGCATGTTTGCAGCTCTTGAAAAATTCTTAACAGAATATTCAAAATAATTACAATTGTTTTCTTAAACGAGCCACTGGTAAATTAAGTTGCTCTCTGTATTTTGCTACAGTTCTTCTGGCAATATTGTAGCCTTTTTCGTTTAACAATTCAGTAAGTTCTTCATCTGCATAGGGTTTGTGTTTATCTTCTGCGTCTATAATATTATTCAATATTTTTTTTACTTCTGTAGTACTCACTTCTTCGCCACTATCAGTACTTAAGCTTTCGCTAAAAAAGAATTTTAATTTATAAGTACCAAATTCGGTTTGCACAAATTTGCTATTGGCAACACGGCTAACAGTACTAATATCTAACCCTGTTATTTCTGCAATATCTTTTAATATCATGGGTTTCATTTCAGTTTCATCTCCAGTTAAAAAGAATTTTTTTTGAATATCCATAATAGCGTGCATGGTATTGGTTAAGGTTTGTTGCCTTTGCTGAATCATTTCAATGAACCATTTTGCACTGTCTATTTTTTGTTTAATAAATGTTACAGCTTCTTTTTGTCTTTTATCTTTTTTACTTCCCAATTCATACTCTTTCATCATGTCTTTATAATCTCCTGAAATCCTAAGTTCTGGTGCATTTTTACCATTTAAAGTAAGCTCTAAAACGCCTAAATTATTGGTAATAAAAAAATCTGGAATTACATAAACTTCTTTTTCGTTTGTCTGACCAGCATCGCCTCCTGGCTTTGGATTGAGTCTGATGATTTGATTGATGATTTCTTTTAATTCTTCTTCATCAATATTTAAACTTTGTTGTAGTTTACTGTAATGTTTTTTTGTAAATTCATCAAAATATTTGGTGATGATTTTTTTTGCAAGATGCACCTCATCTCCTTCTTCTTCTCTTTTATTTAATTGTAATAATAAACATTCTTTTAAATTTCTTGCAGCAATTCCTGTAGGCTCAAAAAGTTGTACTTTTTTTATAATTGCTTCAACTTCTTTTTCTGTTGTAATAATGTTTTGTCGAAAAGCTAAATCGTCTACAATACTTATGGTTTCTCGTCTTAAGTAACCATCATCATCTAAACTGCCAATTATTTGTTCAGCAATTTTAAATTCAGTTTCATTCGCATCCATCATGTTTAGTTGAGAAGCTAATACATCAAAAAAGCTGGTTTCGCTTTTTATGGGTACCACTCTTTTATCATCAATTTCAGGATAGTTTTCATCTTTCATTTTATAATCTGCTATATCATCATCACTATCACTTACATATTCACTTAAATCTAAATTTTCATATTCATCATCGCTGCCGTCTAATTCTTCAAATTCATCTTTACTATCTTCAAATTCATCTTTTGTTTCGTTTAAAATTTCATCTACATTTTCATCATCACTTAATTCTAATGCAGGATTCTCTTCTAACTCTTCTTTTATTCTTTGGTCTAAAACAGAAGTAGGCACCTGCAACAGTTTCATTAATTGAATTTGTTGTGGTGATAGTTTTTGTAAAAGTTTTTGTTGAAGTGATTGTCCTAAAGCCATACCTTATAAATGTAATACTATATTTTAAAAAAATTAGACAGTTGTTATCATTAACAAAACTTGCCAAGCTTCATTTACTTTTCCTTTAGCCAATAATTCTTTTGCATAATGATGAATCTCTGTTTCCATACTAACAGGATCTACTCCATAATACTGAACAATATTTTTCAATTTTTTATCTTCAAAACAAGCATCTATTAAAGGCATTTCATTCACATTAGCCAACATACCCAAATCATTACCTGTTAATATTTTACTTTGCCTAATGCTTATTGGTAAAGCATCTACACCAATGCCTATATTAATATTAGGTTTTGGAACTTGAAATAAATTATGGTTATTAGTTTTACAATACCAGTCTCCACCCAATCTTGCAATGAGTTCAATTTTAGTTTGGTCAATCATTGTTTGCTCATCATTCAATATGCTTTCATCAACATGCATTACTAATACTTCTGCAATTACTAACTGACCAGCCCCTCCTGTTTCGCCTAAACTTTTAATTTCAACTACTTTACATTCCAATTTAATTTTTGCTTCTGCAACCATTGGTGGTTTTACTAAGGATGCTTTTTGTTTTGTAAATCCTGCTTTAATAAATTCATCAACACCTTTTTCAAACTCACAACTAGCTAAACTTACTTGCTGCACCATATTATAATCACAAATATTTATCACAACTTCTGCAACTTCCTTTACATTTTGTAAGCTGTGTTTGGTAGTATTATCTCTTCCTCTTCTAGATGGAGAAAAAATGATAATGGGTGGATTGGATGAAAATAAATTAAAAAAACTAAACGGACTTAAATTCACATTTCCTGCTGCATCAATAGTACTGGCAAATGCAATAGGACGTGGTGCAATCGCATGTTGCAACCAATCTTGTTTTTGTGCTGGTTTTAGTTGTTGTATGTCGATGATCATGTAGTAATATTGAAGCTACAAACCTACAATAAAACAATTTATCTTTTGGGTTAAGTCTTCGTGTTATATTCATCATTCTTTACTTACTTTGTTATATGCAAAAGAAACTTTTTCTACTCGATGCATTTGCTCTCATATTTCGTGCATATTATGCATTAATTCGAAGCCCACGAATTACATCAAAAGGAAGAAATACCAATGCTCAGTTTGGATTTACCAATGCTTTAATTGAACTTATCAATAAAGAAAAACCTACACACTTAGCAGTATGTTTTGATGTATCTGGGCCAACAGTTAGAGATGAACAATATGAATTTTACAAAGCAAACCGACAAGATGCTCCTGAAGATTTATTAGCAGCAGTACCTGATATTAAAAAAATTATTGAAGGCTTTAATATTCCTGTAATTGGAGTTGAAGGATATGAAGCTGATGATGTGATTGGAACATTAGCTTGGGAGGCTCATGATGCAGGATATGAAGTTTTTATGGTTACACCAGATAAAGATTATGGACAGCTAGTTCGTGATGGAATTAATATTTACAAACCTGCTTATCAAGGTGGTGATGTTGAAATTATGGGGCCTAAAGAAGTTTGTGCCAAATGGGATATTGAAAGAGTTGATCAAGTAATTGATATTTTAGGTTTAATGGGCGATGCTGTTGATAATATTCCTGGCATAAAAGGAGTAGGCGAAAAAACTGCAGCTAAATTATTGAAGGAATATGGCACATTAGAAAATGTATTAGCCAATGCCGATAATATTAAAGGATCGCTTGGAGAAAAGGTTAGAGCAGGAAAAGAAAGTGCTATCATGAGTAAACAATTAGCAACCATTATTACCAATGTGCCTTGTGAGTTTCATGAGGAAAATTTTAAAATGAGTGAATGGAATAAAGAAAAATTAATTGAAATTTTTACAGAACTAGAATTTAGAACTTTAGCAAAAAGAGTTTTGGGAGAAGAAATCATTATCTCTCGAAACACAGGATTATCAAATATTTTACCAGAAGGCACCCAAACAGATTTGTTTGGCAATGAAGTTAAAACATCAGTAAAAAAAAGCAGTCCATCATCATCAAAAAATGATAAAAACAACAGACATAGTGCAGTTGCACTGCCCTCTTTTTTACAAAATTTTACAGAAAAAACAAGCGTTGCAAATGAAACCGGAATAAAAAATATTCATACTGTTCCACATCAATATCATTTGGTTCAAACCATTGAAGAAATTGAACAATTAGTTCAAAAGCTTTCAACTCAAACAGAAATTTGTTTCGATACAGAAACTACCAATATTGATGCAAATGAAGCTGAGTTGGTAGGAATGAGTTTTGCAATTACACCACACGAAGCATATTATATTCCACTACCAGAAAATAGAAATGATGTATTAATAATGCTTCAATCATTCAATCAATTATTCAACAAATCATCCATTACATGGATTGGACAAAATTTGAAATATGATATGCTCGTATTAAAATGGTACGATGTTGAGCTAAAAGGAAACATTTGTGATACCATGCTAATGCACTATGTTATAGAACCTGAAGGAAAAAGAAGTATGGATGTTTTAAGCCAGCAATTTTTAAATTATGACCCCATACATATTGATGAATTAATTGGTAAAAAAGGAAAATCTCAAGGAACTATGAGAGATGTTGAAGTTGAAAAAATAAAAGATTATGCAGCAGAAGATGCAGATATTACTTTACAACTTAAACAAACTTTATTCCCTTTTTTAAAAGAAAGAGAAGTTGAAAAAGTTTTTAATGAAGTAGAAAATCCTTTGGTGAAAGTGCTTACAGATATGGAGTTTGAAGGCATTAAGGTTGATGAACAATTTTTAATTGAATATAGTAAAGAGTTAGAAATTGAAGCATCTAGGGCTGAGAAAAGTGTGTATCAACAAGCAGGGGTAAAATTTAATTTGGCTTCTCCAAAACAATTGGGTGAAGTGTTGTTTGATAAATTGAAATTAGAAGATTCAGCAAAAAAAAACCAAAACTGGTCAATACCAAACTGGCGAAGATGTATTATTAAAATTAGCAGCTAGAGGCCACCAAATTGTAGATGATATTTTAACTTTTAGAGAACTAACCAAACTAAAAAGTACTTATGTAGATGCATT
>JANLVQ010000249.1:0-12544 GCA_031364085.1 Chitinophagaceae bacterium | reverse complement strand
TAAATCTTTTATTCATTTTAACCTCCTACTCTCTTTTGGAGAGATTTATTTTTGTTAAGTAGCTTTTGGCTACGAGTTTAATTATTTATAGTACTTCTGGAGCTAATGAAATAATTTTCATATAGCCTTTATCTCTAAGTTCTCGAGCAACTGGTCCAAAAATACGCGTACCCCTTGGCTCATCTGAGTTGTTTAAAAGAACTACAGCATTATCATCAAAACGAATATAAGATCCGTCTTTTCTGCGTAATTTGTTTGTAGTACGAACAATAACTGCTTTAGATACTGTTCCTTTTTTAATACCTCCAGCTGGAATTGCTTCTTTAACTGTAACAACTATTTTGTCGCCAATTTTTGCATAATCTTGTCCACTATTGCCTAATACTTTTATACAAAGTACTTCTTTTGCTCCACTATTATCGGCTACTTTCAGCCTACTTTCTTGTTGTATCATCTCAAAATCGTTTTAGATTTTTGATTTAAAAATTATTTCGCTTTTTCTACTACTTCAACTAGTCTCCAACGCTTTGTTTTGCTTAAAGGACGAGTTTCCATAATTTTTACTACATCACCAATAGTGCACTCATTTTTTTCGTCATGAGCATGAAATTTGGTAGTTTTTTTAACGAACTTACCGTACATTGGGTGTTTTACTTTTCTTTCAACAGCAACGGTACAAGTTTTATCCATTTTGTTGCTGGTAACTGTACCAATTCTTGTTTTTCTGAGATTTCTTTCCATATTATTGAAAGTTTGCTAAGAAGTTTATTCAACCTCTTTGTGCTGATTATTTTCTTTTACTTAATTCTGTTTGTAATCGAGCGATGTCTTTTCTTAAAGAACGAATCATCATTGGGTTCTCTAATGGGGTCATAGCATGTGCAAAATGTAATTTCTTTAATCTTAATTGATCTTCAGAAATTCTGCCTTTAAGTGATTCTAAGTTCATTTCACTTAAGCCTTCATTTTTATTTACTTGTTTCTTTGCCATTGTTCTATTTTGTTATTTCGACAATTTGATAATTGGCTAATTATAAAATCGACTAATTTATTTTATGCTTGTAAATCTCTTCTAATTAAAAACTTGGTTTTGATTGGTAATTTTTGAGCTGCAAGATGCATAGCATGTTTTGCAGTTTCTTCAGTTACACCATCACATTCGAAAATGATACGTCCTGGTTCTACTACAGCTGCCCAAAATTCTGGGTTACCTTTACCTTTACCCATTCTCACCTCAGCTGGTTTACGTGTAATGATTTTATCAGGGAATACTCTAATCCAAACATTACCTTCACGTTTCATAGCACGAGTCATACTTTGACGAGCTGCTTCTATTTGACGATTAGTTAGCCATATTGGTTCCATTGCTTTTAAAGCAAAAGATCCAAATGATATTGAAGTACCTCTTTTAGCTACTTCTCTAATACGTCCTTTTTGTTGTTTTCTATGCTTACTTCTTTTTGGTTGTAACATCTTTTTTTAAATTTGATAATTTAACAATTCGACAATTCGACAATTAATTTTTTTGCATTGGCAAATTGGCTAATTGATTTATTGGCTAATTACCTTCTTCCTCCTCCGCCACCTCTTCTATCGTCTCTTCCTCCTCCTCTTCTGTCATCTCTTCTATCTCCGCCACCTCTTCTTTCTTGTGGTGTTGCAGAATCTTTGCCTGATATGAAATTTGGATTTAAATCTCTCTTACCTAATACTTCGCCTTTACAAATCCAAACTTTTATACCAATTTTACCATATACTGTTTGAGCAAATACATTGGCGTAATCAATATCCATGCGGAAAGTATGTAATGGAGTACGACCTTGTTTTAATTCTTCGCTACGAGCAATCTCAGCACCATTTAAACGACCACTTAATTTAACTTTAATTCCTTCTGCACCCATACGTAATGTAGAAGCAATAGCCATTTTTGTAGCTCGTTTAAAATTGATACGATTTTCGATTTGACGAGCAATAGTATCTGCAACAATATTGGCATCTAATTCTGGGCGACGAATTTCTAAAATGTTGATTTGAACATCGTCTTTACCAGTTAATTTTTTTAACTCTTCTTTAATACGATCTACTTCTCCACCACCTTTACCAATAATGATACCTGGTTTGCTAGTGTGTATAGTAACGATTAGTTTTCCTAATGTACGTTCAATAACAATTTTGGCAATGCCACCCTTGTTAATACGTGCCATTAAGTATTTTCGAATTTTTTGATCTTCAATTAACTTGCCAGCATAGTCTTTGCTATTGCCAAACCAGTTGCTATCCCACCCACGGATGATACCTAATCTGTTACCAATCGGATTTGCTTTCTGACCCATTTTGTTTATTTGATAATTTGGTAATTTTTAATTCTTTTTATCTACTATTAAAGTAACATGATTACTTCTTTTTCTAATTTTATATCCACGTCCTTGTGGTGCTGGTCTCATTCTTTTTAAAACTCTACCACCATCTACAAAGATTGTTTTAACTAATAGGCCACTATCGGCAGCATTAGCACCTTCATTTTTTTGCTCCCAGTTGTTTATAGCACTCTTTAGCAATTTTGCTAAAGGTTTTGCATTATGCTGTGGGTGATGATCTAAAACTGCTAAAGCTTTTTCAACTTCCATACCTCTAATAACATCAGCCAATAAACGCATTTTGCGAGGGCCTGTTGGGTAATTATTTAATTTAGCTACTGCTTCCATTTTTTTTAGTTATGAATTTTGAATTACGAATTATGAATTATTTTTTAATACTCTTTATTATTAATTCATCATTCTAAATTCTTAATTTTTTATTATTGTTTACTTCCTGAATGACCTCTGAAATTTCTAGTTGGGGCAAACTCACCAAGTTTATGACCAACCATAAATTCTGTTACATATACAGGAATAAATTTATTTCCGTTATGTACTGCAAAAGTGTGCCCTACGAAATCTGGAGAAATTGTACTTCTACGACTCCAAGTTTTAATAACACCTTTTTTAGTTTTTCCTTCATTAATGCCTAGAACTTTTCCTTCTAAGTTAGCATCGATATAAGGACCTTTTTTAATTGAACGACCCATATTTTAATTTTCAATTTGTTCTTTAGATTTCTAAGGAACGGTTATTATTAATTAATTTTTAGTTCTTACTAATTTTTTTACCATCACGTCTTTGGATGATTAATTTATCGCTAGATTTTCCTCTTGTTCTTGTTTTTTCTCCTTTGGCATATTTACCAGTTCTGCTTCTTGGATGACCTCCTGAAGCTCTACCTTCACCACCACCCATTGGGTGATCTACAGGGTTCATAGCTACGCCTCTAGTTCTTGGACGAATTCCTTTCCATCTATTTACACCAGCTTTACCAGCTGTTTCAAGATTATGATCAGAATTAGAAGTAACACCTACAGTTGCATAACAGTTTACCAATACTTTTCTTAACTCACCACTTGGCATTTTAAGAACTGCATATTTTTCTTCTTTGTTGGCTAACTGAGCAGAAGTTCCAGCACTTCGAGCCATTTTTCCACCTTGACCTGGTTGTAATTCAATATTATGAATCATTGTACCCAAAGGCATATTCTTCATTGATAATGCATTACCAACTTCTGGTGCAACATTATCTCCACTCATTACAGTTGCTCCAACTTGTAACCCTTGTGGTGCAATAATGTATCTTTTTTCGCCATCTGTATATTGTAAAAGAGCAATAAAAGCTGTTCTATTTGGATCGTATTCAATAGAAACTACTTTAGCTTCCATATCACGTTTGTTACGTTTGAAGTCAATGATACGATATTGTTTTTTATGACCACCACCAATATATCTCATTGAACGACGACCATTAGAATTACGACCACCTGTTCTTTTCTTAGGTTCAGTTAATGTTTTTTCAGGAACATTAGTTGTAATTTCTTCGTAAGCGTTACCAATTCTCCAGCGAGTACCTGCTGTCATTGGTTTGTATTTCTTAAGTCCCATTTCTTTTTTATTTTAATTGGAAGTTTTCACTTCTACTTTATTTGCAAATTTTGCGGTATTGCTTTACCATTCTTAACAATATATTTTAGATATTGCTATATAAGTCAATTGTTTCTCCTGCTGCAATGGTTACCATTGCTTTTTTGTAACCAGATTTAGTTCCTTGTATTAAACCTGCTTTTGTATTACGACTTTTATTTTTTGCAGGAGCTACTGCAGTATTTACTGTTTTAACAGTAACACCATAGAAATTCTCAACTGCTTTTTTGATTTCTAATTTATTAGCTCTTTTATCTACTTTAAAAGCATAGCAACTTAATTTAGTTTGTTGCAAGTTTGCTTTTTCAGTTAAGATAGGCTTTATTAATATTTCTGATTGTTTCATTTCAATTCAATTTGAGTAGTTACGAATTAAGCTTCAGTTTCTGCTTCGTTAAAAATTTTAGCAGCATTTTCAGTAATTACTAAAACATCTGCATTCATAATATCGTATGTATTAATATCAGCTAATAAAGTGCTAGCAATGTTTGGAACATTACGTGTACTTAAATGTACATTATCATTATACTCAGCTAAAACCAATAAAGATTTTTTGTTTGCAACATTTAATCCTTTCATGATACTTACTACTTCTTTAGTTTTAGGAGCTGTAAATACTAAGTCTTCTACCACAACAATTGCTGAATCTTTTGCTTTATAACTTAAAGCCGAGATTTTAGCCAAATCTTTAACTTTACGATTTAACTTAATGTCGTAAGCATGAGGTTTTGGTCCAAAAATAGTACCACCACCTTTGTATAAAGGATTACGAATATTTCCTTTACGAGATCCACCAGTACCTTTTTGTTTATGAAGTTTACGGCTTGAACCTTTAACTTCAGCACGAGTTTTTACTTTATGTGTTCCTTGACGTTGAGCACCCATATACTGTTTAACAGCTAAGTACATTACGTGATCGTTAGGATCAACACCAAATATTTCTTCTGGCAACTCAACAGTTCTACCTGTTTTTTGACCCTGTATATTTAAAACATCTACTTGCATATCTTATCTTTTTAAGACCTTGAAGGATTTTAAAACCCTTCAAGGTCTTTTTGTAAAATTATTTTTGAATTAAAACTATTGATCCGTTATGGCCAGGAACTGATCCACTAACAAGCATGTAATTTTTTTCTGGAAAAATTTTTACAATCTTCAATCCTTTCATTTTTATTCTATCTCCACCCATTCTTCCTGCCATTCTCATGCCTTTAAATACACGACTAGCATCAGATGAATTACCAATAGAACCTGGTGCTCTTTGACGATCGTGTTGACCGTGAGAAGCTTCACCAACTCCAGAGAAGCCATGACGTTTTACAACACCTTGGAAACCCTTTCCTTTTGATGTACCTACCACTTCAACTTCTTCGCCTTCAGCAAAAATGTCTAATGTAATAGATTCGCCTAAAGCTTTTTCTATTGAGTAGTTACGAAATTCTTTTGTAAATTTTTTGGGAGCTGTATTGGCCTTTGCGAAGTGATTAATTTCTGCCTTAACAGAATGTTTTTCTTTTTTGTCGCCAATAGCTAATTGTAATGCATTGTAGCCGTCTGTTTCTTGGGTTTTAATTTGAGTAACCACATTTGGTGCCACTTCAATAATTGTACAAGCTGTTTGTTTTCCGTCTTCAACGAAGATGCTTGTCATCCCAATTTTTTTTCCAATAATACCTTTCATCGTTTGCGGTTTTAATAGCCCCGCTGAAGTATAGAGGACATTCTGATGATGAATATCAGAATTCAATCCTTGTTCGCCATCAACCTTTTCTATGGTTTCTTGAAATTCAAGAGTAGAAGTACTGATGGTAAACAAACCTCGAAGGGCCTGTTTATATGTTGCCGATTTTGTATAATCAAATACAATCTCGATTTGTTAATTGATCAGAGCTCTTTTTTGCTTATAGCATTGAGAGATGAAATGTTGTTATAAAGAACTAAAGTTATTAATGAGAATAAATTCTCAAAGGCTACTTATGCCTTAATTTCTACTTCAACACCTGAAGGAAGATCTAATTTACTTAGAGCATCTACAGTTTTAGAAGAAGAAGTATAAATATCCAACAAGCGTTTGTGTGTGCAAAGTTGAAATTGTTCACGACTCTTTTTATTAACGAATGGCGAACGTAATACAGTGAATATTCTTTTACGTGTTGGCAAAGGAATAGGTCCTGTAACTACGGCACCTGTGCTACGAACTGTTTTCACAATTTTTTCAGCAGATTTATCTACTAAATTGTGGTCGAAGCTTTGTAATTTAATTCTTATTCTTTGTGACATATACTTTATCCATTTTTTCAAATGGAGTGCAAAAGTAGGGGTATGATTCATACAAACAAATTTTTTATTAAAGTATTTTTTTAACATTCAATTTTTATAAATCTGCAAAATTGTTTAATTATCCACTTATTTGTTATTTTAAATAAGAAGTCTGTTCAAACAAATTCTATCAAAAACTTTCTGCATCTAAGGTAAAATGTTTAATTAAAGTCTATATTGGATTATTAATCTGGTGACTTCCAATTTTAATAATTATATCAATTCAATATTTTACATTCCACATAACATCAATAAAATCAATGATTTTAGCCTATTAAATATTTTATTTTTTAGTTTTAATTAATGCTCTTTAAAAAAAAATCAAAGGGTTATAAAAAAAATCTTTACATAATATTGCATTAGTTACAGTGAAAACAGAATTGATTAAATTATAAGTATAAGATTCTTTTTTAGTAACTTAATAGGTATAAATTCTAAGTAAACCAATGGCAAAAAATTTATTGATAGTAGAGAGTCCGGCAAAAGCAAAAACGATTGAAAAAATTTTAGGAAAAGATTTTTTAGTAAAAAGTTGTTTTGGTCATATTCGTGATTTGGAGAAAGATGATATGGGTATTGACATTAACAATGGCTATGAACCCAGATATATTGTATCTCCAGAAAAGCAAAAAGTAGTTGCAGAATTAAAAAAACTGGCTAAAAGTTCTGAAGAAGTTTGGTTAGCATCCGATGAGGATCGTGAAGGAGAAAGTATTAGCTGGCATTTAGCTGAAGTATTAGGGCTTGATGTAAATAAAACCAAACGTATTGTTTTTCATGAAATTACTGCTCCAGCAATTAAAAAAGCAGTAGCTAATCCAAGAACAATAGATATGAACTTGGTACTTTCTCAACAAGCAAGAAGGGTTTTAGATAGATTAGTAGGTTTTGAACTTAGCCCTGTTTTATGGAGAAAAGTTGGTAGACAACAAGGCCTAAGTGCTGGTCGTGTACAAAGTGTTGCAGTTAGATTAATTGTAGAAAGAGAAAGAGAAATAAATGCTTTTAATGTAAATAATAGCTTTAAAGTAGAAGCCTTTTTTACTGAAACAGATATCAATCAAAAAGACATTACATTTAAAGCAGAAAGCAACGCTAAATTAAATGAATTAGAAAGTGCAGAAGCATTTTTAAAATCCTGCTTAAATGCTAACTATACAGTTAATAGTATTGAAGTAAAGCCAGCTAAAAGAACACCTTCTGCCCCATTTACAACATCAACATTACAACAAGAAGCCTCACGTAAATTAGGTTATGGAGTAAGTAAAACTATGTTAGTAGCTCAGCGTTTATACGAATCTGGTCATATTACTTATATGAGAACGGATAGTGTAAACTTAAGTGATACAGCTCGTGCAGATATTCAAAACCAAATTGTTAATAATTATGGTGTAGAGTATTATCAATCAAGAAGGTTTAAGAATAAAAACGATAGTGCTCAAGAAGCTCATGAAGCAATTCGACCTACATATATGAATAATAAAACCATTGTTGATGATGATGGTAGAAGATTATACGAGTTAATTTGGAAAAGAACTATTGCCTCTCAAATGAGTGATGCAGAGTTCGAAAAAACTATTGCTAAAATTGATATTTCAACTAATAAAGAACAACTTACTGCAACTGGTGAAGTGTTAAAATTTGATGGTTTTTTAACTGTATATATGGAAGGAAAAGATGATGAGGATGAGGATGAAAACGAAGGAATACTTCCAACATTAAAAGTGAATCAGAAATTGACTTTCAAACAAATGAATGCTACTGAAAAATTTACTAAAGCTGCTGCAAGATATACAGAAGCTTCATTGGTGAAAAAAATGGAAGAACTGGGTATTGGTCGACCTTCAACTTACGCACCAACCATCTCAACAATTATTAAAAGAAATTATGTTGAAAAAAGAGATAAAGATGGTGTAAAAAGAGAGGTAAGAATACTTACCCTTACTCCATCTCAACAAATTCAAAAGCAAACCATTCAAGAAAATACTGGGGCAGAAAAAAGTAAACTTTTCCCTACAGATTTAGGCAATGTTGTTACCGATTTTTTAAAACAACATTTCGAAAATGTAATGAACTATAGCTTCACTGCACAAATTGAACAAGAGTTTGATGAAATTAGTGAAGGCAAAAGGGTTTGGCATAAAATGATTGATGGTTTTTATAAGCCATTTCATGAGGATATTGAACATACTTTAGAAAATGCAGAAAGAGCCAGTGGAGAAAGAGAACTTGGTTTTGATCCAGAAACTAATAAAAAAATTATTGCACGTATGGGTCGTTTTGGACCAATGGTTCAAATTGGTGATTCTGGCAATGAAGAAGAAAAACCTCGTTATGCAAAATTAAAAGCTGGTCAAAGTATTGAAACCATTACACTTGAAGAATCACTTGAATTGTTTAAACTTCCTAAAACTATAGGTGAATACAATAATCAAGAGCTGAGTGTAAATTTGGGAAGATTTGGACCATATGTTAAATATGGTGATCAATTTGTTTCCATCCCAAAAGGTGAAGATATTGATGAAGTAGATTTGAATAGAGCCATTGAATTAATTGAACAAAAAGAACAAGCAGATGCACCAATTGCAACCTATAAAGAATTACCTGTAACTAAAGGCAAAGGCCGTTTTGGTCCATTTATTAAATGGAACGATTTATTCATCAACATACCTAGAGCTTACAATTTTGATCATCTTTCACAAAATGATGTGAATGAATTAATAGAAAAGAAATTAGAAAAAGAAGCCAACAGATTTATTCAACAATGGCCAGAAGAAAAAATTTCTATTGAAAATGGAAGATGGGGTCCCTTTATTAAGTTTGGCAAAAACATGTTAAAACTTACAAAAAAAGCTGATGGTACTAAACATACTGCTGAAGAATTAACTATAGTTAGTTTAGATGAGGTAAAGAAAATGATTGAAGAACAAATACCTGATGCATTTAAAAAGAAAACTGCTACAAAGAAAGCAGTAACAAAGAAAAAAGCTGCTAAGAAGAAGTAGAAATTAGTAATTGGGTATTTCGAATTAGGAGTTTGGTAACGGTAACTGGGAGTTAGGAATTTGAGTAATAATTTCCTAAAGTAAATAACTTCAAAAAAAATATAAGATATAAATTTAGATAAGCAACATTATTGAAATTAATTTCTATAGTGTCAACTAATCCCAAATTCCAAATTACTAATTCTTAATTAACGAATTCCACAATATTTTCTACTTCTTCAACACATTTGCCATTGTAATTCCAATATCAGCAGGGCTTGCAACTACATGAATACCACATTCTGCCATAATTTTCATTTTTGCAGCAGCAGTGTCATCTGCACCACCAACAATTGCACCAGCATGACCCATTCTTCTTCCAGGAGGAGCAGTTTGACCAGCAATAAAACCAACTACAGGTTTGGTAATATTATCTTTTATCCATTTTGCAGCATCAGCTTCCATGCTTCCACCAATTTCGCCAATCATAATAATGCCATCGGTCTCATCATCTTCCATTAAAAGTTTTACAGCATCTAAAGTTGGTGTTCCAATTATTGGATCTCCACCAATACCAATTGCTGTTGAAATTCCTAAGCCTGCTTTCACCACTTGATCTGCAGCTTCGTAAGTTAAGGTTCCACTTTTACTTACAATACCTATTCGCCCTTTTTTAAAAATAAAACCTGGCATAATTCCCACCTTAGATTCATCAGAAGTAATAACACCTGGGCAATTTGGGCCTATTAATCTGGTGTTTTTACCCACTAAGTAATTTTTAACTTTTACCATATCTTGAATAGGAATACCTTCTGTAATACACACAACCAAAGCAATACCAGCTTCAGCAGCTTCCATAATTGCATCTGATGCAAATGCTGGTGGTACAAAAATGATACTAACATTAGCTCCTGTATGTTTTACAGCATCAGATACTGTATTAAAAACTGGTTTATCTAAATGTGTAGTGCCACCTTTACCAGGAGTAACTCCACCTACAACTTGAGTACCATATTCAATCATTTGTGTGGCATGAAATGTACCTTCACTACCAGTAAACCCTTGAACAATTATTTTTGAATTTTTATTAACTAATACTGCCATATTTTATAAAATTGTTGCAAAAGTAAGGGTTTGTAATTGTTTATTTTATTTATACATTAATACTTCAAATTCTTTAATCGAGGAATTTTAAACCATGCAAAAGTTACTACACCTAAAGTAACCATACCTCCAAAAATAACTGAAGCAACATTACCCATATAACGAGCAGCAACACCACTTTCAAATTGTCCTAATTCATTACTACTATTCACAAACATGCTAGTAATACTCATCACTCTACCACGCATTTCATCAGGAGTTTTTAATTGCGTAATAGTTCCTCTTACTACAACACTTACACCATCTAAAATGCCACTGAATAATAAAGCTACAAAGGATAACCAGAAAACTTTTGATATGGCAAAAACTATCATACACAATCCAAAGCCAGCAACAGCTAACAACAACTTTTTACCTTGATTGGTTTTTAATGGAAACTTAATTATAGTTACAATACAAATGATGGCACCTAAATCTGTTGCAGCATTTAACCAGCCAAAACCTATAGGACCAACATGCAAAATATCTTTAGCAAAAACTGGAATTAAAGCCACAGCTCCTCCAAATAAAACTGCAAATAAATCTAGGGTTAGTGCACCTAAAAGTTCTTTGGTTTTATATACATATTTTAATCCTTCAGAAATATTATCCCAAGAATTTTCATGCCTTTTTCCCTGAAATGCTGGGTGTGGTTTTATTAAAAACATAAAATAAAAACCAGCAATAACTAATAAAACTATTACTAAAAGTGCACCTTCTATACCAAACCCAGCAATTAAAAAACCAACTAAAGCATGACCAACTACAGAGGCTGATAACCATGCACTTTGACTCCAACTAATACCATTAGGTAAAATTTCTTTTGGAAGAATGATAGCAACCAAAGTGCCAAAACTTGGTCCAGTAAAGGATCTGAAAATTCCTGTAAAGAAAATAATTACATAAATAGAGTTAATAATAAACTGTTTTGAAAACAAATAACCCATTGAAGGCAATGATAAAACAAATAGCAAAATTGCTGAAAGAAGATATAGGCTAACTCCTGTGAGTAACAATTTTCTTTTTTCAGAAATATCAATTTTGTACCCAGCGTGTAAAGAAAGTGATACTGCAGGTATTACTTCGGCTAAGCCAATTAAACCAATAGCTAAAGGGTTTCCAGTTAATTCATACATCCAATATCCAACCAGTGCACCCATCATTCTTAAAGCCATTATAAACAAAAATCTTCCGAACATTAAATTTCGGAATTCTGTATTACGCATGGCTTCGAAACTGTCTATCTTCTGAGATAATTTTATCATGAAAGTGCTGCAAACTTAAAGGCTTAATTTTAATATTGATTTTGAATAGTGATTGATTTACTTAAATATTTTATAAATGGCATTCAATAAAAAATAATTAGCAAAGAAGTTCTAAAAAAACATTCTTATTTTGTAACATCTGTTTATAATGAATTATAATAAAAAGGTAGTACAATTAATTTTAGCATTACTCATAAGCCTATTGGCTTTTTCTGTTTATATGGTTGTTGAAAAAATTACAAATCAACAATTACAAAATATTAGCATACTTAGTGATATACTCACAAAGAAGAGTCAAAAGAAAATTGATACATCAGTAACAACTATTAATAAAAAAATTGATACGGCTAATATTAATTTAAACAATTTAGACAGTAGCTACAATTTGTTACATCACTTCACTACAGCAAACAGATTAACTAACTTTTCAATTGATACATCGAAAATTGTTATTGAATCTTTTATTCAAAAATTAATTGGTTTAAAAAAGAATAAAAAAGGTAAAATTAGAATTGCATATTTAGGTGATAGTATGATTGAAGGTGATTTAGTATCTCAAACATTAAGAAAAAAATTACAAGAATATTTTGGGGGGTATGGTGTAGGTTTTGTACCAATAACATCGCCCGTTGCTGGTTTTAGAACATCTGTTAAACATAGTTTTTCATCAAAATGGAAAGAAAGTTCTTTCAGAAATAGAATTTCTGTAACCCCTTTGTACTTATCGGGAAAAACATTTTTCTCTATGGGCTATAATTGGATGGAAGCAACAGATAATACTTATACATCTAAAACTATTCCTTTAGAAAAATATTTGCTTTGTGGC
>JANLVQ010000109.1:0-8329 GCA_031364085.1 Chitinophagaceae bacterium | reverse complement strand
TATCCAGTAAAAATTAATGAAACCGATAAGAGTAAATTTTCGGAAGCCATTAGTGTAGCAAAAAAATCAGATGTGGTGATTATGGTTTTAGGCGAACATGGCTATCAAAGTGGTGAAGGAAGAAGTAGAACAAATTTAAATTTGCCAGGAGTTCAACAAGAGCTTTTAGAAGAAATTTATAAGGTAAATAAAAACATAGTTCTCGTATTAATGAATGGCAGACCATTAACATTGAACTGGGCGGATAAAAATATTCCTGCAATACTTGAAGCTTGGCAATTAGGCTCTGAAAGTGGTAATGCTATTGCTCAGGTATTATTTGGAGATTATAATCCATCAGGAAAATTGCCTATGTGTTTTCCAAAATCTGTAGGTCAACTACCATTATATTATAATCATTTTAATACAGGCAGACCCGGTCCTAAAAAAGAAGTTTTTTGGTCGCATTATACCGATGAGTCTAATGAACCACTTTATCCATTTGGGTTTGGATTAAGTTACACCAAATTCGATTACTCTAATTTAATTGTTAACTCAAAAAATCCAAAATCAGTTCAAGTAAATGTTACTATTAAAAATTATGGAAAACTAGCTGGAGAAGAAATTGTACAACTTTATATTCATGATAAAGTAGCGAGTATAGTTAGACCTGTAAAAGAATTGAAAGGCTTTAAAAAATTATTTTTAAAAGCTGGAGAATCCAAAATCATAGAATTTATTCTAACAGAAAAGGAGCTGGGTTTTTTTAATGCAAATGGAACTTTTGTTTTTGAGCTAGGAGAATTTGAAATCATGATTGGTGCTTCATCAAAAGATATTAGATTGTTCGAAACAATCGATTTATAATTTTTTAAAAGTTGTAGATGGATTTGTTTAAATCAATCGTTAAAAGTTGTAGAATCGTATGTTTGCAAACTATTAAATTATTTCATCAAATATTTTATTTCGATAGCTTTACATTTAAACTTATTATTCTAATATTAATTTATGGCTGTCACCATTAGAACATGGACTTTAGAAGATTTGCCAAATTTAGTTTTGTATGCAAATAATATAAATGTGTGGAACAATATGAGGAATTATTTCCCATATCCATATACTGAAGAAATTGGTAAAGCATGGCTTGAGGAAACTGTAAAAGCAGTTCCTATTGTAAATCTTGCAATTGACCTAGATGGCCAGGCAATTGGTGGTATTGGTTTGATTTTAAATTCTGATGTTTATGTAATGTCTGCTGAATTGAGTTATTGGATTGGTGAACCTTATTGGGGACAAGGAATTACAACAGAAGCAGTAAGACAAATGGTGGAATATACTTTTTGTTATTACGATGTTGTTAGACTATATTCAGAAGTTTTTGAAACAAATAAATCTTCTATGAGAGTTTTAGAAAAAAATGGTTTCTATTTAGAGGGTGTAAGACGAAAAGCTGTTTTAAAAAATAGTGTTTTAATGGATGATTATATTTGGGTTAAGCTTAGGTCTTGGTAACTTTTAATGATTAATATCATTCTTTAATTAGAATAGTAAAAAAATAAATTTGCTTTTAAACAAATTGATATTTAACAAGTCATAAAAAAAATTTTTAAATGCAATTAAAGAAAAATATAGCAACAAGCGAATCTGGTTTTATTTTTAATCCAACAACAGGAGATTCGTACTCTGCAAATCCAATAGCTTCTGAAATTATAACTTTATTGAAAGAAGGTACTTCTACACAAAATATCAAAACACAAATTTTAGAACGTTATGATGTTTCATCTGCACAATTAGAGAAAGATTGGGATGATTTTACTAATCAACTTAAGTATGCTAATATTCTTGAAAATTAGAATGGATTAAATTTCTACACAAATTTTAATAATGAGTTTACAACAAAAACATTTAACAATTGCTGTTACAGGATTAAATGCTATTGATAGTCCAGGGCCAGGTGTTGCAGTAATTAGGGCTTTAAGAGATGGATTGCCTGAACCAATTAGAATCATTGGCTTATCGTATGAAACATTAGAGCCTGGAATATATATGCATGATGTAGTGGATAAAACATATCAAATTCCTTATCCTGCAGCTGGTGCAGAAGCTTTATTGAATCGTATTAAATACATTCATCAAAAAGAAAACATACAACTCATCATTCCAAATTTCGATGCAGAGTTGTATGGATTTATGAAACTGGCACCAACTTTAAAAAGTTTGGGGATAGAAACTTTTTTACCAACCCAAGAACAATTTGATTCTAGAGATAAAATTAATTTATATCAGTTTGGTTTAAAGTATGGATTATTTGTACCTGCAGATAAAGTTATTTATTCAGTTGATGAATTGTATAGAAGTGCTGAGTCTTTTGCTTATCCTTTAGTTGTAAAAGGGAAGTTTTATGATGCTATTATTTCTTATACCATGGAGCAAGCACAAAAAGCATTTTATAAATTAACTGCTAAATGGGGATATCCAATTATTGTACAACAATTCATTAGTGGAACAGAAATTAATATTGCTGTTTTAGGTGATGGTAAAGGAAATGCAATTAGTATAATTCCAATGCGTAAATTGTATATAACAGATAAAGGTAAAGCATGGGCTGGTATTACTTTAGAAGATGATGCTTTAATTGAAGTAGCAAGAAAATTTGTAAAAGCTACAAATTGGAAAGGTGGATGCGAATTAGAAATTATGAGAACCGAAAAAGGAGAATTATTTATAATGGAAATTAATCCTCGTTTTCCTGCCTGGATTTATTTAAGTGCAGCTGCTGGTCAAAATCAACCAGCAGCATTAGCAAAAATGGCTTTGGGTGAACAAGTTGAACCTTATAAGAATTATGAAGTAGGAAAAATTTTTATTCGATATTCTTGGGATCATATAACTGATGTAAAAGAATTTCAACAAATTAGTGGATTTGGAGAATTATAAAAAAAATAAATAAAAGTTATGCAAAAATTAAGATACGAAAGTCCAACCATTCAAAAAATGAATGCAGGTTTAATGAACAAATATGGAACTAGAACAGAATACGATGCAGTAAAACAAATTGATGGTGTTGCAGTAAAAAGTATTATTGAAAAATATGGTTCACCAGTATTTGTAATTAGTGAAAGAACAATTAGAAGAACTTATCAAAGTGCATTAAGAGCATTCAATACTCGTTATCCTAAAGTACAATTTGCATGGAGTTATAAAACCAATTATATCAATGCTGTTTGTAAAGTATTTCATCAAGAAGGAAGTTGGGGAGAAGTGGTTAGTGGTTTTGAATACAATAAAGCTTTAGGCAATGGAGTGCCTGGAAACAAAATTATTTTTAATGGACCAGAAAAAACTACTGAAGAATTAACACTTGCCATTAATAACGATTCATTAATTCACATTGATCATTTCGAAGAATTGTATCAGTTAATTGAGTTAAGTGAAACCTTGAATAAAACTCCAAGAGTTGCCATTCGTGTTAATATGGATACAGGAATCTATCCAATGTGGGATCGATTTGGTTTTAATTATGAAAATGGACAAGCATGGAATGCAATAAATAAAATTGTAGCATCTGGCAAACTAAAATTAACTGGTTTGCACTGCCATATTGGAACGTTTATGTTAAGTACAGATGCTTATGCCATTGCAGTAAAAAAACTTGGGGATTTAGCATGGAATGCAAAAACTCAATTCAATACTACTATTCAATATTTAGATTTAGGAGGAGGATTGCCATCAGCAAATAATTTGCGTGGAAGTTTTTTACCAGGTACAGATACAATTCCAAGTATTGATGAATTTGCAGAAGCCATCACAAATGCATTATATCAAATAGGGTTTTCAACCAATGAATTACCATTATTAATTTTAGAAAGTGGAAGAGCTTTGATTGATGATGCAGGATATTTATTAGGAACTGTTTTAGCAAATAAAAGATTAAGTGATGGAAGAAGGGCAACTATAATGGATTTTGGAGTAAATATTTTGTTCACTTCATTTTGGTACGAACATAAAATTAGTCCTGCACAAGATTTTACTCATCATACAGAAGACATGGTACTTTATGGCCCTTTATGTATGAATATAGATGTAGTACGACAAAGTGTAAACTTGCCTTTATTAAATAAAGGTGATCAAGTTGTAGTACATAAAGTTGGGGCATATAACATGACTCAATGGATGCAATTTATTCAAATGAGACCTAATGTTGTTTTGATAGATGAAAAAGGTGAAACACATTTAATAAGAGAAGCAGAAAAATTAGAATATATAGAACAACTCGAAAAAATACCAGCACATTTAAAAGAAATTAATCTGTAATTTTTTGAAATTAAAAAACATTATATCATTTTTTAATTACATAGGAAATGCTGTTATCAACAGCTATTCTATGTTGTTTTTTAGTAACGAAAAACTTTTTGCACTTTTAATTTTGGTAGTTTCTTTTTTTAATCCTTATACTGGCCTTGGTGGGTTATCTGCAACAATAGTATCAGTAATTACTGCTTATGGTATTGGTTTTAGTAGAGCTCAAGTAAAAAGTGGTTTATATACTTATAGTGCATTGTTATTAGGCTTAGGTATGGGTGCTTTTTATGAACTAAGTTTGGGTTATTGGATATTATTAACCTTAGCATCTATAATTAGTGTTTTTATATCAGCAGTTTTAATAGATAAATATGGAAGAAAAAGCCTACCGGCTTTATCACTTGCTTTTATTATTACGTTTTGGATCGTAATTCTTGCATCAAAAGAATTTTCTGCTGTTGGATTATCTCAAAGAAATATTTATTGGTTGAATGAAGTGTATGCTACCGGAGGAAATAAATTATTAAATCTCATGCAAAGATTTGATAGTATAGTTATGCCAAATATGGTGAGTGGTTTTTTTCGTTCTCTTAGTGCAATTTTATTTCAAAATAATATTCAAGCAGGAGTAGTTTTATCGATAGGTTTATTATTGTTTTCTCGAATTGCTTTTTCATTATTAATTGTAGGATATGCTTCTGCAATGATTTTTATAAATCTAATGGGTGGTAATTCTGGTGGCTTAAACTATTACAATTTTGGTACTAATTTCATGTTAGTATCAATGGCTTTGGGTGGGTTTTATTTAATACCTTCAATACGTTCTTACTTATGGGCTTCTATAAGTGTTGCTATTTCTTATTTGTTAGTAATTGGTTTAGGAAAAATTACATATACATGGGGTTTGCCTGTTTTTTCATTACCATTTTGTATTACAGTTATTATTTTTTTATATTGTTTACAGTTAAGGCAAACCAGAGGTAAACTTGTATTAACACCTGTACAATATTATAGCCCAGAAATAAATCTTTACAGATATATAAATGGTAAGGAAAGATTAATGAACACTATTTTTAAACAATTGTCATTGCCATTTATGGGAGAATGGATGGTAAGTCAAGGTTATGATGGAACTGTAACACATAAAGATGAATGGAGCAAAGCAATTGATTTTGTTATTCTTGATGATGAGATGAAAACTTTTCGTTCTCCAGGCAATCTTCCAGAACATTTTTATTGTTTTAATAAACCAGTTTTATGTCCTGCAGATGGAATTGTTGAAGAAATTATTGATCATATTGATGATAATAATATTGGAGGAAATAATGCACAACAAAACTGGGGAAATACAATTATTATTAAACACGCAGAGGGATTATACTCTAAATTATCTCATCTAAAAAAACAATCTTTTAAAGTTGCAAAAGGAACTTATGTTAAGAAAGGAGAAATGATTGCATTGGTAGGAAATTCTGGAAGGTCGCCTGAACCACATTTGCATTTTCAAATGCAAGTTACGCCTTATGTTGGTTCAAAAACAATGGCTTACCCATTCTCTTACTTTACTGTAAGAAACAATTCAAATTATGAATTAAAAAATTTCACCACCCCCAAAGAAGGAAGTTTTATTAGTAATGTTGAAACAAATTTACAACTACAACAAGCTTTTAATTTTCAACCAGGATTTAAAATGACTGTTAAAGCAAATGGTTTTTTAGAAGAAGAGTGGGAGGTTTGTACAAGTATTTACAACGAAACTTATTTGTATTGCAGTGTTCATAATGCTTTTGCATACTTTATAAACAATGGAACAGCATTTTATTTCACTAATTATTTTGGAAAAAATAATACTTTACTATTTTACTTTTATCAATCTGCATATAAAGTATTATTAAGTTCTGAGAAGAAAGTTATTGTTGAAGATGCTTTTCCATTAAATGTATTTAGACTAAATTTTGTAAAATGGATTCAAGATATAATAGCACCTTTTTATATATTCATAAAAATACCATTTGAAAGCATTGTAAAGCAAGATGATGATGTTTTAGCAAGTAGTAAAGTATCTTATACAAGCAATCAATTCCTTGAATTATTTGGAATAAAAAAATATCGGTTATCATCAAACATAAAAATTGAAAATGGAAATATTTGTTCATTTTCTATTCAATCAAAAAAACAATTAATTAATGCCATATGCAGCAATTAAAATATTTTGGAATAATTATTATTTTATCAATATGCTTTCAAAGTCAAGCTCAGAAGGGGTTTAGCTATGATGAAGTGAATACTAAAAGTTATAATTTATACGAAAAAGGTGATTGGACAGAAGTATTAAATTTTGGAAAAGAAGCCATAGCTGAAGGGCAAGATTTTTTATCACTTAGATTAAGAATGGGTTTTGCTGCTTTTAAACTTAACAACTTCAGTGAAGCTATTAAACATTACAATCAAGTTTTAAAAAGTGATTCATACAATAGCATTGCACATTACTATTTATGGCTTTGTAGAAAATATTTAAATCAAGTTGAACTATCAACATATCAAGCTAAATTTTTATCGAAAGATGTTTTAGAACAAGAAAAATTAAAATCATTAGCATTTACTCAAGTTGGATTTGAAGTAAGTTATAAACAAACTGATATTACTTCAAGAGACAATACTACTTATGCAAGAATTGATATTGGAAATAGATTTGGTTGGAATTTAAACATGCTTCAATCTGTTGCCAGTTATCAGCAGAATTTAAAAGAACCATTACTCAATACAGTTATTAATCCAAATAATATTCAAATTAATCAAACAGAATATTACAATAGACTCACCCTAAATTTAAATGATAAATGGCAATTAAAATGTGCCTATCACTTTGTTTATACACCTTTCAATAATTTAATTTATAATAATCATTTGGGATTAGTAGGTGTAAAATACAATGATAATTATTTCGACGTTCAGGCAGATATTGTTTTTGGAACAGTAACAGATGCTTCATTTAAACAATATAATCTTCAATTAGGTTTATATCCTTTAGGTAATTTAAATTTCTATAGTTTTTCTTCCGTTTTTATTCGTGATAATAATCAAACTGGTACTAATTTCAAACAAGTAATCGGGGGGAAGCTTTTTAAAAATACTTGGATAGAAGCCAATGCAACATTAGGCTATTTTAACAATCTTGTAGAAAACGATGCTCTATATTTATACAATGCAATAGATGCAAATAAATTTAAAGGTGGTGCATCATTATTTTATACAATTTCGAAGAATTGCGTGGCTCAAATAAATTATACTTTCGAAGAAAGAGAGTTTTATAAAAAAACAACATTATTTAATCAACATTCAATAACAGGAGGTGTAACATGGAAATTTTAAAGAAACAAATTTTAGCATTCGGAATTTTATTTTTTAGCCAATTATCATTTGCACAAAATGATGCAGCTATTCAAAAAGCTTTTACTGACAGTTATACGCATGAGTATAATAAACTGTATAATGATGCTATTAAATCTCTGGATAAAGTCTATGATGAATCGAATTATGAAATTAATTTACGATTAGGATGGTTGAATTATTCAAATAAAAACTATGTTCAATCACAAAACTATTATCAAAAAGCAGTGAACTTAAAACCCTATGCTATTGAAGCAAAATTGGGTTTAATAAAACCTTTATCATTACTGGAAAATTGGGATAATGTATTTCAAACTTATGATGATATTTTAAAAATTGATCCACAAAATACTACAGCAAATTATTGGGCTGGTGTAATTCTTTACAATAGAAAAAAGTACGAACAAGCAGCTAAATTGTTTGAAAAAGTAGTGAATTTATATCCATTTGATTACGATTCTAACCATATGCTAGCTTGGAGTTATTTAAACCTTGGAAAAAATAATAATGCAAAAACTTTGTTTACAAAAGCACTGTTAATTAAGCCAGGAGACACTTCTAGTTTAGATGGTTTAAGTAAATGCAAATAAATTTTCGAAGCCAAATTTCACACAAATTTTATTTGCGATTATTTTAATTTACTTAAATAGAAAATAGT
>JANLVQ010000221.1:0-6608 GCA_031364085.1 Chitinophagaceae bacterium | reverse complement strand
CTCGTGTAATAAAGCAGCAGCAAAGCCTACACGTTGTTTATATCCTTTAGAAAGTTGCCCAATTTTTTTATTTTGTTCAACTTGTAACCCCACCAATTCAATCATATTTGTTATGGCTGTTTGTGCTTGATTAATTTCATGAACACCAGCAATAAAACTCAAATATTCCTTTACATACATATCATGATACAAAGGGTTCGACTCTGGTAAATAACCAATTTTTTTTCTAGTATTAATGCTATTTATTTTGGTATCAATATCACAAATTTTAGCAATGCCACTATCTTGTTGAATAAAGCCTGTTAATATTTTCATAGTGGTGCTTTTACCCGCACCATTGGGCCCCAAAAAACCAACTATTTCTCCTTTCTTCACAGAAAAAGAAATATTGTTTAATGCTTTTTGCTCTCCATAAATTTTGGTTAAACCAATAACTTCTATTGACATAAAAACAAAGTAACGATTTATTGAAGTAAGATTAAATGTAAATTCTGTTAAGATTATTGCATTAAAACAGTGGTACCATTTTGACGAAAAACCTCAGCATTTTTTTTGTAACTTAACTCCCAAATATAAACACCCACAGGTGCTTTTTTATTGTTGATTTCTCCATTCCAGCCTTTATTAATATCGGTAGATAAAAAAATTATTTGCCCTAGCCGATTATAAATTCTAAAAACAAAATCTGTAATAGGAAAATATGCTTTTGCCTTTAACACTTCGTTTTTAAAATCATTATTTGGTGAAAATGCCGAAGGAACAAAAATCTGATTGGCACAAGGTTTAACTATAATATCAACCGAACTATTTGCACTTCCACATTCATTGCTTACAACAACAGAATATGTTCCTGAATTTGTAATGTTCAAAACAGAATCGGTAGAACCCGTGTTCCATAAGTAAGAAGAAGTAACAACATCACTAGCATTCAATTTTAATATTTCACTAAAACAAATGGTTTGATTACCACCTAAATTAACTAGTGGTGTTCTATTAGTTTTTACAATTGTAGTATCGCTTGCCATGCAAACATTATCCCAAACCCTTACCCAATAAAAACCTGCAGTTGAAATATTTATTTGTTGAGAAGTATCTCCATTACTCCAAAGCCATTTTGTAATATTGGAATTAGTAGCACTAAGAGACGATGTTGCGTTGTTGCATAACACTAAACTATCTGGAAGGGCAGGTGATATTTGATTGAGTTTAATATTTATTAGAGAAGAATCAAAATTAATACAACCCCCTTCTGTAATAGTTTGTAATGAGTAATAGCCTTGTTGATTTGTTGAAACATTATTTAATAATACAAGACCATTTGTAGAAGTAAATCCATTTGGCCCCTTCCAATTATATTGAAAAGCTGCAGTTAAATTTTTTATTTGAATGGTATCACCAACACAATACAAATTTTTATGTTGAAGTTGTACCGGCTTTTTATTAAAAACATTTAGACGAATGGGCGATGAAGTTGTTCTGCAATTTGCAGAATTAATATTGTTGGGTTCAGCAATTAAAAATCTATACCATTTTGAATCATTAGTAGTACAATTATTAATAGTATAGGTTGATAGGTTTGCCCCAACAATATTAAACCAAGAAGTACTATCAACGCTGCTTTGCCACTGCATTGCAGGGTTAGAATAATATTGATTAACAATACCGGCATTAATTGTTATAGAATTTCCAACACAAAGAGAATTGCTGTTTAAATAAGTACCACTTGTTGATGGTGAAATATCTGCACCACAAATTGAAAATTCAATATCATCTAAAACCAAATCATTCCCTAGCCCCCCAGCTTGATTATTATATATGGTAAGAATTACAGAAGATTCTCCAATAGGTAAAACAATATTAAACCCCAATTGCTCCCATGTAAAGGAAGTGTATCTGCTAATGGTGCTAGTAGTATACGAGCCTAAAACCACACCAGTAACAGCACTTTTAATTTCAAATTTAACTATAGGGTCTAATGGGTCTGAAACACCCAATTTTAAAAGGTTTGCAAGCCATGCAGAAAATTTTATGGTTGACCCACTACATAAATTATTAATTTGAGTTTCATAAAATTTGCCAGCTGTGTAGGATGCATTAATAACCATCATATATCCATTATTTCCAGTATGATCAAAGCCATTATGCCATGTTGCATATATGCTTTGCCCATTTAAAGGGGCAGCTGTTTTACGAATACTATATTCACCATCAGCTAATGAGCCTGTTGCATTATAATTATAGCTTGTGATATTGCTTGCTAATGCAGGTCCAAATCCATTACTTCCCGTTCCAAAATCTTCTTTAAAAATAGTTGTTGCAACACACTGAGAAAATATTTTAGAAACCACAAAAGTTTGAAAAACAATTAAAATAAAAACACCCCTGAACACACAATTCCTCATAAAGAATTTTATTTTTTTGTTGAATATTCATCATGCAACACATACCATCCAAATAAAGATAATCCAAAAGCAATAGGAATAAAAATAACAATGATAATTATCCATGGCAAAGGTTTATTAATATCTAGTTTGCCCTGTAGATTAATATTTTGTATAGCACCAAAAATTAAGGCAACAATGGCAACAACCGAAATTAAAATCCAAACAACACCTAAATATTTTTTAATTGTTTTAAGCATCTTGTTTTTTATTTAAATATAATAAGCCAATTATAAAACATACAGTTGCAACCCCAATAGGATACCATAAACCACTTAAGTAATTGCTACTCGGACTTAAAGTAATTAATGTTGCAATAAAAGGCACTAGCCCACCAAAAACACCATTACCAATATGATAAGGCAAGCTCATACTAGTATATCTAATTTTTGTTGGAAATAATTCAACTAAAAATGCAGCAATAGGCCCATACACCATAGTTACAAACAATACTAAAAAAAACATGAGTACAATAAATTTCCATTGATAAGATGATGATAGCGTAATTGTTTTTTTCGTTTCAATCAGTTTTATATTGTCTAACTTTTTTGTTTCTTGTGAAAATGTTTCTTTCAACAAAAGTGTTGAACTATCTGCATAAACAGCACGTGTAGTTTTAATAATTAATGAATCGGTTGTATGATGTTCATTAATTATTTTTTCAATTGTAATGTTAGATGAAACTTCAGTTTTATTTCTAACATCAGCATAACTATAAAATGTTTTAAAGATGGGTCTGTAACAAATAATAGCCAATAACATACCTGTAAGCATGATAGATTTTCGTCCAATTTTATCACTCAGCCATCCAAAGAAAATAAAAAATGGTGTGGCAATTATCAATGCAATTCCGAGCCAAGTATTTGCTTGAGTAGATTCTATACCACATGTTTTTAATAAAAATGTTTGTGCATAAAATTGGCTAGTATACCAAACAACTCCTTGCCCCATTGTTGCACCAAACAAAGCCAATAAAACCAACTTAAGATTTTGTTTTTTACCAAAACTTTCTTTAATAGGATTTGTTGATGTTGTACCTTTTTCCTTAAGCTCTGTAAACAAGGGACTTTCTTGCATTTTCATTCTAATTATTATAGAAACAATTACTAAAATAAAGCTGAATAAAAAAGGCAATCTCCAACCCCAACTATTAAAATCTTCTTTGCTCATTAATTTTTGTAGTGTAATAATAACAATTAATGAAAGCAACAAACCCAATGTGGCTGTGGTTTGTATCCAACTAGTATAAAACCCTTTTTTGTTTGCAGGGGCATGTTCAGCAACATAAGTTGCAGCACCACCATACTCTCCTCCTAAAGCCAATCCTTGTATTAAACGCAATATTAAAATTAAAAAAGGTGCAAAAGCAAAATTTTCATAAGTGGGTATACAGCCAATTAAAAAAGTACTTAAACCCATAATAACAAGGGTTAATAAAAACGTATGTTTTCTTCCAACAATATCTCCTAATCTTCCAAAAACCAATGCACCAAAAGGTCTTACAATAAAGCCTGCAGCAAAGGTTGCCAATGTTGCTAAAAAAGCTGTAGTAGGATTTGTTGAAGGAAAAAATTTTTCAGAAATTATGGTTGCCAAACTTCCAAAAATGTAGAAGTCGTACCACTCAATTAAAGTGCCTAGTGATGATGCTGAAATAACTTTCCAAATACCTTTAGTTTGGGTTGACATATTTTTAAAAGATATGAGATGCCAACATACTACATAAAAAAGTATCAACAAAAAATCAATACCCTAACTTTATGTCCCTAAAAAATTAATTAACTCATGAGTGTTCCATATCAGATAAAATCTTTTGAGCAATATCAATCAACATATAAAAAAAGTATAGAGCAACCCGAAATTTTTTGGGCTGAAATTGCGGAGCATTTTGTTTGGAAAAAAAAGTGGAATAATGTTTTAAATTGGAATTTTATAGAACCTAAGGTTGAATGGTTTTCTGGTGCCACTTTAAATATTACAGAAAATTGTATTGATAGACATTTGGCTTCACAAGGAGAAAAGGCTGCAATTATTTGGGAGCCCAACCATCCCGATGAAAGAGTTCGTGTAGTTACCTACAATCGTTTACATAAAAGGGTTTGCCAGTTTGCACAAGTTTTAAAAAACAATGGAGCTAAAAAAGGAGATCGTGTTTGTATTTATATGGGCATGGTGCCAGAATTGGCTTATGCAGTGTTAGGTTGTGCAAGAATTGGAGCCATTCACTCTGTAATTTTTGGAGGCTTTAGTGCTCAGAGCATTGCAGATAGATTAGAAGATGCACAAGCAGAATTTATTGTTACTTGTGATGGTGCTTATAGAGGAGATAAAGTAATTCCTTTAAAAAGTGTAATTGATGATGCATTAATAGGAAATAAAGTGGTGAAAAAAGTAATTGTATTTACAAGAACAAGAACACCTGTTTCAATGATTAAAGGAAGAGATCTTTGGTGGGAAGATGAAATGGATTTTGCAGAAACACAGTTTGAACAAAAAGGAGGCATTAATTTTCCTGCAGAAGAAATGGATGCAGAAGATCCTTTGTTTATTTTATATACTTCTGGCTCTACTGGTAAACCTAAAGGCGTAGTTCATTCAAGTGCTGGTTATATGGTTTGGACGAATTATACCTTTATCAATGTGTTTCAATATCAGAAAGAACAAATTCATTTTTGCACAGCCGATATTGGTTGGATAACTGGGCATAGTTATATTGTTTATGGTCCTTTAAGTGCTGGTGCAACTTCTGTTATGTTCGAAGGCATTCCTACTTTTCCTGATGCAGGAAGATTTTGGGATATTATTGATAAGCATCAAGTAAATATTTTATACACAGCCCCAACAGCAATTAGAAGCTTAATGAGTTTTGGAACAGCCCCACTAGAAGGAAAAAACTTATCCTCACTCAAGGTTTTAGGAACAGTTGGAGAACCTATTAATGAAGAAGCTTGGCATTGGTATGATGAGAATATTGGTAAGAAAAAATGTCCAATAGTAGATACTTGGTGGCAAACAGAAACAGGCGGTATTTTAATTTCAAATATTGCAGGTGTTACACCTTCAAAACCAAGCTGGACAACATTGCCAATGCCTGGAGTAGAACCTGTTTTAGTTGATGAAAACGGAAAAGAAGTTACCGAAAAAGATGAGCTTGGCATGTTAAAAGGAAATCTTTGTATTAAATCTCCTTGGCCAGCAATTTTAAGAACAACTTATGGCGATCATGAAAGATGCAGAACCAACTATTTTGCTACATACCCCAATTTATATTTTACTGGCGATGGAGCTATTAAAGATGAAAATGGTTTTTATAGAATTACTGGTAGGGTTGATGATGTATTAAATGTAAGTGGTCATAGAATTGGAACTGCAGAAGTAGAAAATGCAATTAATATGCATGCAGGAGTTGTAGAAAGTGCTGTAGTGGGATACCATCATGATATAAAAGGACAAGGCATATATGCTTTTGTTATTGATAATAATACACATGGCGACGAAGAACTAACCAGAAATGATATTTTACAAACTGTAACTAGAATTATAGGACCCATTGCAAAACCCGATAAAATACAATTCGTAAAAGGATTACCCAAAACACGCAGTGGAAAAATCATGCGTAGAATTTTAAGAAAAATAGCCGAAGGTGAAACTGAAAATTTGGGCGATACCTCAACATTGCTGGACCCTAATGTAGTTGATGATATTAAAAACGGAAAAATATAAGCAAGAAAAAACCATCTCTGAAAAGAGATGGTTAACTTACCTGTCCGTACCGTATAAAAAGTCCAATTAAAATACGTAGTTTTATTCAGCAGCTACTGCTGTAACTCCTGTTCTCATTTCAATTAACTTGGTTCTAATTTTTGCTTCAATTTCATTTGCCAAAGCAGGATTATCTAATAACAATTGTTTTACAGAATCCCTTCCTTGCCCTAATTTATTGCTATCGTAACTAAACCAACTACCACTTTTATTTACAATTCCAAGCTCAACTCCTATATCAATAATCTCTCCAACTTTACTAATTCCTTCGCCAAATATAATATCAAATTCTGCAAATCTAAACGGTGGAGCCACTTTATTTTTTACCACTTTAACCTTAGAACGATTACCTACTGCTACATCTCCATCTTTAATTTGAGACACTCTTCTAATATCTAATCTAAT
>JANLVQ010000175.1:0-2157 GCA_031364085.1 Chitinophagaceae bacterium | reverse complement strand
TAATCTACCAAAAATAGCATTGGTAGCATTAAAAGCTAAATGCGTTACCCCTAGTGTAAATTTTTCTTCTTGCTCAACAGGCTCTATTGGTTCTCCTTCTTTTGCAACAACAGGTTTAGCAACTACTGGAACAACAATAATTGTATAACCATTGTATTCTAATAACAATTTTAAAAACTCCATTCTTTCTTTAGAAACATTGCTTTCAACAATGGCACATTTTATTCCATCCAACTCTTCAAACAAATGATTTTTATTTATAGCCATTTTAATTCAATATTATGTAATTCATTTAACCCAATAATAAATTGTATATGTATTGATAGATATTACTGTATACACCAACAACAACAATACCTATAATACAAATTATAAATGAAATTTTTGGTAAAAAGTCGATGGTAAGTTTTTGTATTGGATTACTATTTTCATCCATAAACATGGCTTTTACAACTCTTAAATAATAATACAATGCAATCACCATATTTATTGCTGCAATCGTTATCAGAATATAATTCCCTTTTCCAGCACCAGCTATCAACAAAAAGAATTTACCAAAAAATCCAGCAGTTGGTGGAATGCCTGCTAAAGAAAATAATGCAATAGTCAATATCCAAGTTAATGCTGGATTGGTTTTATATAAGCCTTTATAATCATCAACATTTTCTTTGCCTGCTAATGCACTAATTAAACTAATAACACCAAATGCAGCTAGGTTAGAAAAAACATAAATTAAAATAAAATAAACCACCGCTGTAACACCTTCAATAGATTGACCACTGATGCCAATTAATATAAATCCAACTTGTGCAATAGAAGAGAAAGCAAGAAATCGTTTCATATTCTGTTGTCGAATAGCAAATAAATTTCCGATTAGCATGGTAATAACAGCAATAATAAATATCATATTATACCAAATCTCATCTATAGAAATAAAAACACGATATAATACAGAAACAAATACAAATAAAATAGCAGCTTTTGAAATTACTGAAAGATAAGAAGTAACTGCAACAGGAGATCCTTCATAAACATCTGCTGTCCATAAATGAAAGGGTACAGCAGAAATTTTAAACCCGAAACCAGCTAATAATAAAATAAACGAAAATAATTGTAATGGGCTTCCATTAATTGCGGTAGTTAATTGAATAAAATTAACAGTACCAGTTGTACCATAAATAAATGAAATGCCTAACAACAATAAAGCTGATGAAAAAGCTGATGAAAAAATTAGTTTCATTGCTGCCTCAGATGATTTTCTTTTATTCAAATCAAAATTGGCCATTGCTGCAATAGGAATTGTTGAAAGCTCTAAGGATAAATAAAACATTAAGAGATTGCCACTTGATATCATATAAAACATACCCAATAATGATGATAGTAACAACATATAAAACTCTTCAACATGTTGGTGTTCTTTTAACCAATGATAGGCTTGTAGTGAAATAATCCAAACACCAATATTTAAAATGTTCTTTTCAAAAGCAATTATTGAATTGGTATGATACATATCTGCAAAAAGCCATCCATCTTGATTAAATAAAAAACCAATCACAATATTTATAAATAGTAAAATATTAATCCATTTTAGAAAGTTTTCTTTTTTTATTTCAGATGAAAAAACTTTTACAAAAAGTAACACAAAGAGAATTACCATAAGTAATAGCTCTTGTTTCATCAGAATAAAAAAATCGTTTATGTTCAACATTTTATAATTTAATTAATTGTAAATACAATTCTATCAAAAATAATTTTTGCTCCAGGCCCAATTAATTCTTCTAACCAAAATGGAGCAAGTCCAATAGCTAAGATTCCAAAAGTTAATAATCCTGCAGCTAGCTTTTCATTCCATCTTGCGTCACCAAGTTGTAGATGATTTTCATTTTCAACAGGGCCCATAATTACTTTACCAACAGCCCTTAAAATATAAACAGCTGTAACTACTATTGAAGCACAGGCAATAATTGTAGCAATCCTATACATGGTATCAATATTTTGCCAAGAACCAATAAAGATGGTCATTTCAGCCACAAATCCACTTAAACCTGGTAGTCCTAAAGATGCTAGTCCTGCTATAACAAAAACTGCTGAAATAAAAGGCATCACTTTTAAAAGTCCACCCAACTCTTTAACAGCTCTTGTATGTGTTCGTTCATA
>JANLVQ010000171.1:0-14345 GCA_031364085.1 Chitinophagaceae bacterium | reverse complement strand
ACCCATCTTTGGTTATATGGCAATGGTAGGTAGTTTATTTGCAATTGCAATTCTATCTTTCTTAGTTTGGGCTCACCACATGTTTGTTACAGGATTAAATCCTTTTTTAGGATCAATATTCGTTTTATTAACTTTATTAATTGCTGTACCAAGTGCTATTAAAGTGTTTAACTGGCTTACTACTTTATGGCGTGGTAGTATTCGTTTAACACCAGCAATGATGTTTGCCATTGGATTTGTAAGTTTATTTATTAGTGGTGGATTAACTGGTATTTGGTTAGGCAATTCAGCGTTGGATATTCACTTACATGATACTTATTTTGTAGTTGCACACTTTCATATTGTAATGGGTGTGGCAAGTATGTTTGGAATGTTTGCTGGAATTTATCATTGGTTCCCAAAAATGTATGGCAGATATTTAAATAACACTTTAGGATATATTCATTTCTGGATAACTATTATTGGAGCGTACTTAATTTTCTGGCCAATGCACTACGAAGGTTTAGCAGGTATGCCACGTAGATATTATGATTATAGTATTTGGGAAAGCTTTAAACAGTTTGGTTCTTTAAATATGTTTATCAGCACTGTAGCTATGATTGTTTTCTTAGTGCAGTTATTATTTTTATTCAACTTCTTCTATTCAATTTTTAAAGGAAGAAAGTTAACTACTAAAAATCCATGGGAATCTAATACATTAGAATGGACAACACCAATTCATCCTGGGCATGGAAACTGGCCAGGTGAAATTCCTGAAGTTCATCGTTGGGCTTATGATTATGGTAAAGATGGTAAAGAATTTATTCCTCAAAATACACCAATAGGAAGCGATGAAAGTCATCATTAAAAAATCTCATAACGCCATTAGATTTCTAGTGGCGTTGTAATTTTTATTTTGAGCTCAAGCTAATATCTCTTTAATTCTGTTGCTCTGCAACAAATGAATCATGCAAAAAATAAAAGACTATAAAGAACTCATTAAACTCACCCTCAGTTTTACTGTGGTATTTACTTGTGTAATAAGTTTTTTGCTTGTTCCGAATAATGGCTATGATTTAAAAATGATTTCCATTTTATTTTTAGCTGGTTTAATGATTACAGGAAGTGCAAATGCTATTAATCAAGCTGTAGAAAAAGACTCAGATGCTTTAATGAAACGTACAGCTAACAGACCTGTGGCATCTGGTAGAATGAGTGTAAAAGAAGCCTACACTTTTGCAGTTATTGCAGGAGTTTTAGGTTGTTTAATGATGTGGTATTTTTTCAATTTTACTTCCGCATTGATTTCTGCTTTTAGCTTGTTCTTATATGCATTTATTTATACACCTCTCAAAAAAATAAATTCTATTTCTGTACTTATTGGAGGATTCCCTGGAGCTTTTCCTTGTTTGATTGGCTGGGTAGCTGGATTTTATGATCAACCAGTTGTATGGACAGGTGGTTTAGTGCTTTTTGCTATACAGTTCATTTGGCAATTTCCTCATTTTTGGGCTATAGCTTGGGTATCTCATCAAGATTATACAAAAGTTGGATTCAAGTTATTACCCAGCAAAGAAGGGCCCACAAAGTTTACAGCCATTCAAGCAATTATGTACAGTGTACTTATGATACCCATTGGTGTTTTGCCACATTATTTTGGAATGACAGGAAACACCAGCATGTGGATTTTAATTATTGCCAATTTATTCATGGTAATGCAATGTATAAGGTTGTATATTACAATGGATGTGAAAGCTGCAAGGAGAGTAATGTTCAGTAGTTATATTTATTTGCCTATTGTTTATTTGGCTTTGCTTTGGGATAAAATTGGGTAAAATTCCAAAAAATAGAATCCCCAATCGCCGCAATTTCGCATATTCGAATTTGTAATTTTTTAATTGTAATTTAATATGAATACAATCAGCTCTAAACAAACTCAAAAATTACATCCACATAAATTTTTAATGTGGGTTGCAATTGGCAGCATCTGTATGATGTTTGCAGGTTTAACAAGTGCATATGTGGTTAAAAAAAGTCAGGATAATGTAATCAGTGTTAATCTTCCTAATATCTTTTTATGGAGTACTCTTGTAATTCTTTTAAGTAGCTTTACCTTACAAATAGCAGTAAAATCTATAAAGGCTCAACAAATTAAAGAATATAAAAAATATCTTTTATTAACTGCAAGTTTGGGAATAGTATTTACCATCATGCAATATTTTGGTTTTAAAGCCTTAGATCAATCAGGGGTTCAATTTATTGGCAGAAACAGTAATCCAGGGGCTTCTTTTTTATTAATTATAATTGGATTACATAGCATTCATGTGTTAGGAGGAGTAATGGCATTAATAGTAATGTCAATAAAAAATGTTTTTAATAGAAACATGAAAGTAAATGTTGTAGGAGCAGAAATAATGGCTGCATATTGGCATTTTGTAGATGTGCTTTGGATTTATTTATTAATATTTTTAATTTTTATGCGATAGAAGTTTAAAGGAAGTTTTTTCTAATAAAATAATTCTTCTAATTGCTTCAAGTTTGGTTATAACCAGATATTTTTGCCACGAAATTTTTAGACTAACTTATGTCAACAACAGCAGTACAAAACACAAAATGGTGGAATGGCGGTAAAAGCCCTTTTAACCTCGAGTATGGTAAAGTAATGATGTGGTACTTTTTAATGAGTGATGCATTCACATTTGGTGCATTTCTTATTTCTTATGGTACTATTCGTTTTTCAACAAATGGATGGCCCGATCCCAATCATGTTTTCAGTTCATATCCATTTAAAGCAGAAGGTTCAGCAGCCGCACCATTGGTATTTGTGAGTTTAATGACTTTTATACTCATTGTAAGTTCTGTTACAATGGTATTAGCTGTACAAGCTGGTCATCATCAAGATAAAAAAGGAGTAGTTCGAAATTTAATTCTAACCATCATTGGCGGGGCAATGTTTTTAGGTTGTCAAGCTTGGGAATGGGCCCACTTATTTCAAGAAGGTGCATGGTGGGGTAAAAATCCTTTTGTTAATGCAGATGGAACACATGCTACAACAAATTTTACCAATTACTTTTTTACTATAACTGGCTTTCATGGATTTCACGTGTTTAGTGGTGTAATTATTAATATTGTTATGTTAATTATGACCTTAAATAACACTTTTGAAAAACGTGGCCATTATTTAATGATAGAAAAAGCAGGTTTATACTGGCACTTTGTAGATTTAGTTTGGGTGTTTGTATTTACACTTTTTTATCTAGTTTAATTAAATATTTTAAAAAAAATAATTATAAGAATGGCACATCAATATAACGCAGAAACCTATGCAGCAGCAAAAAAAGAAATCTGGAAAATAACCTGGATTCTTTCAATACTAACATTAGTAGAGTTGGCCTTAGGATATTGGATGTATTTCTCACAAGCCAATATGAGCCATTCTATGGTTATGTTTATTAAAGGAACTATATTAATATTAATGTGTGCAAAAGCATTTTACATTGTTGCTTATTTTATGCATTTAAAGCATGAAATAAAAAATATGATTATGACAATTATTGTGCCTTTGTTACTTTTTGTGTGGTTTATTATTTCATTTTTATACGAAGGCAACTCTTATAAAAAATTACGAAATACATACGATAAACATTTGCAAGAACAAACCACTATTAAAGTAGAAGAAAAACATCATGGAACTGATAAAAAACATAATACCAAAGAAACCCATGACACTAAAGCTGAGGGTAAGCACTAGTTTATAAAAATTATAAATATAAAACCATCGCATTTGCGGTGGTTTTTTTATTCAGCTTACCTTTGCAAAGCTTATTGTATTTAATATGAATAGAAAATCAATCATTGCCACTTGTTTAACGATTCTTGTTCCTATAAGTTGTTATCTTGTTTTAAAATATTATGGAGAAGAAGCTGTTGAATTACCCAGAAAATTATTGTTAGATGACGTTATAGTTTCAGAAAAAAATGGCAAAACCATTTACGATAGTATATGGCATAAAACAGCTAATTTTCGATTAGTAAATCAGCAAGGCGATACAGTGAGTTTATATGATATAAAAAATAAAACCATAGTAATTGATTTATTTTTTACACATTGTGCCGGTATTTGTCCAAGATTAACTCGTAGTATGAAATCACTTCAAGAATCTTTTAAAACAGGCGGTTCTTCCAGATTAAAAGTAGATACTTCAGTGGTACAGTTTATTTCTTTAAGTATAGATCCAGAAAATGATAGTGTACCACAGTTAAAAAAATATGCCGATGTTTTTGAAGTTAATCCAGATAATTGGTGGTTGCTTACCGGTAATAGAGATTCTATTTATAATTTCATATTTCAAGAACTTAAAATAGATAAACTTAGTACCGAACCTGTTAGTCCTGAATTTGCACACACAGGAAGATTTGCACTGTTAGATAAAAATTATCAAATGCGAGGCAGATTAGGACAAGCTTATGATGGTTTAGATTCTGCTGCAATGGGGGTTTTGGCAAGAGATATTGGTTTATTAATGTTAGAAAAAGATAAGAAACAACCATCAACTGTATTCAGAAGTATTATTGATTTAAGTTGGCTATGGTTAATTGTAATTATTAGTGTTACAGGTTTTGTATGGATATTTCAAAAAAACAGAAACGACTAATTTTTTTTGTAAATGATGAATATCATAATATGCAAAAAATCTATTCAATAGGTTTGTAATAAAAGAAATGATGAATAAATCTATAGCAGATATACGAAAAGATTATACTCTCAAAACACTTGATGAAGCAGATGTTTTAAAAAACCCCTTTCAACAATTTGAAACTTGGTGGAATGAAGCTTTAGAATCAAATATAGACGAGGTAAATGCAATGACTTTATCAACTGTAAATAATGAAAACAAACCAACATCTCGAACAGTATTATTAAAAGGGTTTGATACAGAAGGGTTCAGTTTTTTTACAAACTACAATAGTGCAAAAGGGCAAGGCATAAACAAAAACATTAATGTTTCTTTATGTTTTTATTGGAAAGAATTACAGCGTCAGGTTAGGATTGAAGGAGAAGCAAAAAAACTTTCTGATCAAGAAAATGATGAATATTTTAATTCAAGACCACTAGGAAGTAAAATTGGTGCATGGGCATCGCCTCAAAGCCAAGTAATAAAAAGCAGAACTGTATTAGATGAAAATGAAAATAGAATACAAAAAGAGTTTGGCGAAAATGTTAAAAGACCAATTCATTGGGGGGGATACAAAATAATTCCTTGTTATTTTGAATTTTGGCAAGGTAGAGCAAGTAGATTACACGATAGAATTGCTTTTGCTTTAGAAAATAATAATTGGAAAATAGAAAGATTAGCTCCTTAAATTTTTATTACCCTTGTATAATGATATAATTTTGATGAGCTATAATCACTGTAACAACAATTAAAAAGAAATGTATCAATATTTTTTTTGAGGGGTATAAAAAAAAGTTCGAAACAAAAGCTGCACAAGGCACCAAGCATAAAATTTCTGTGTAAAAATTATATCTGTTTAAAAATAAAATGCCAATAATTGAAAGCAGAAAAAATATTAAAATTACGCCCCAACTTTTTCTACTTTGAATTACCATTCTGTTACTGTTAGGATACCAAGTTACCAAACCTGCAAAAGTTAATAATACAATAGTTGAAATATTTACTAAATACCAAGTTTCTTGTTTAATCTGAAAGTCAAAACTAAAATTTAGTATAAATCGGTTGATATAATCTAAGTTATTGGAAAGGTACAATATTGAAAGTAAAATATAAATAGGTGTAATTAACCCTAAAATAAAAATTAGCCATTCAACAATTTTAAATGTTCTTAAAATTACCAAAGCGAATAATAAACCAACAGTTATTAATGCAAGAGGTTTAAAAAGTAGAATACTACAACTTGCTAATAAGCCTAAATTATATAATAAAGATTTTGGTGATGTGTTATTGTAAAGTTTAATACTAAAACTAAAAATCCAAATTACTAAACTATTAGCAATTAATGCTGCACTCATTTCATAGGCATTAGTAAATAAACCTGTAAATAAAATAAATGCTAATGCTGTAGTAAAACCTGATTTACTAAATAGTTTATGATTATTTAAAATAATATTTAAACGAATAGCTTGAATAATAATTATTATTATATAAATAGTATTTAAAATAAATGGCTTTATAAATTTTGCATATTGATCTATGAAATCAGAAATGAAACCACTATTTAAAGTAGCATGAAGCGTAACGGGTACAAAAAAAATATGAAAGTGTGTTAATAAGCAAATGGCTATTAAACTAAAAATGGTTAGGATAGATTTATCTCTAAAAATTGTAATCACAGTAATTAATAATCAATTTTTGCAAAACAAAGGTAACTGCGATACATGCATGGAACTATAAATTGATAAGCCCCAACTTGCTTCGAATGTCGTGGCATAAATTCGTAACCCTTATCTAAATTTTTTAATGTAGAACTTCTAATAATTTGACCTGAGGGGGTTAAACTTTGTTCATTTAAAATCAACTTGTTTTTTTCTAATACATTAAACAAATACTTAATTTGATTACCAGCATTAAATGTGCCATAACTTATAAATGCATCTGACTTATCATCAAACTGCGATTTTCTAATTACATTAGTCCATTGCAATTTAGCTGTGGAATCAAAACTTATAATCGCAACATTATCTGTAAAATATCTTGTAACGTTAAAAAAGCTCCTGTTTCTATATAAATTATATGGACTGTAATAAAAAGGGCTTCCAAAATTATAAAAGCCACTATTGCCATAAAAGCCATTCATATTGTCTAAATTATCCCAACGATTAAAGTTGTTAATATTGTTTCTAGTAGAAGTGTATTCATTTTCTGAGTTCAATAAAAAACCGCCATCTTTTTTTACGATAATCTCTTTTATATAAAAATCGTTAAAAGCAGTTTTTAAATTCCCATCACTTTTTGCATCTGTTCTAAAATCATTATCAAAATTAACAGTAGTATTAAATTTTTCAGAGTTGCTTAAGTTGTCATAAATAATTATATAAAGCCCTTGAATATCACCTCTTTTTTTATTACTGTAAAAAGAAGTTATGATATATCTGTTATTAGTATTATCAGCCTTTAGTTTAACTTCGTCTAGGTAAACACTTTCTTTTTTAATAATGTTAATGTAGTTAAAATTAAAAGCAAATGCATCTTTGGTAATTAAAACCAATTGGTTGATGTTATCATTACTGCTTGAGCCAATAGCTTTAATAAAAGCAAAGTTTCCATTATTACATACTTCAAAGCTCGATAAAAAACTATTTCTCTCTCTCATTTGCACATTTTCAGAAGCCTTGTTGAGTTTATTTAATTTATTATCGAATAATATTGTTGTTATTTGATGATATTTATCTTGTATGGTATTAATTTTAAAAAACATGATTTTACTTTTATCTGTGCTTTGCACAAAAGAGTAAATTTTATTATTCTGAACTTCTCTTGAATTGGTAGTATCTAATTCCAAAGGTTCTCCAATTTTTTTCCCATTGCCATCTAGTTTTACTGCCATACAATAAATGATACCCTTTTTTTGATATTGATAAAACATATAAGCAAACTCGGGGTAATTTATAAAATCAACATTAAAAACTCTTTCCGTTAAATAATCCAATTTTATTTTGTCAATCTGCACCATTTCATTATCATAAATACTAATGAAATGATTATAACTAGCAGTTTTATACACTAATATTTTATTGTCTATTTTACCAATAATTTCAAATTTAAAATCTCTAATATCATCTTTATCTGGCTCACTATAAATGATGCGTTGTGCAAATACATTTCCACTTAAAAAAAGTATACTTGCCAAAATAATAAATCGCTTCATATTTTCTAATTATCTAATGCAATTCAAAATTAGAGGTTCTGCTTTTCTTTTCCCAAAACATTACAAAAGCTTTATTTTCTAATAGCGATAATTAGTTTTACTGCTGTTTATATAATTTAATTTAAACAAAATGATTTACCTATACATTTGTGTTTTAGTTACATAAACACTTTGTTGTGGGAAAACATATTAATAAAGTTACAGGTGCTGGTTTATTAGTTGCTTTGGGTATTATTTATGGAGATATTGGCACTTCACCACTTTACGTTTTTAACGCTATTGTTAATAATAAAGTAATTTCTGAAGACTTAATTATTGGTGCCCTCTCTTGTATTATCTGGACCATCACCTTGCAAACTACTTTTAAATATGTTATTCTTATTTTAAAAGCTGATAATAAAGGTGAAGGAGGAATTTTTGCACTATATGCGTTAGTACGAAGAAGAAAAAAGTGGCTTGTAATACCAGCAATGATAGGTGGTGCAGCACTTTTAGCAGATGGAATTATTACCCCACCCATTTCTATAACTTCTGCAATAGAAGGTATAAAAAAATTACCCGCACTTACTAATATTACTCAAGATACTGTTGTGATAATTGTAATAGTTATTATGGCTTTATTTTTCTTTATGCAGCAATTTGGAACTGCTTCAATAGGAAAACTATTTGGTCCAATTATGTTAGTATGGTTTGGTATGTTAGCTGTTTTAGGAGGGATACATATACTCGACGATTTGTCGGTGTTTAAAGCTTTTAATCCTTATTATGCTATAAAACTTCTCACTCAATACCCTCATGGATTTTGGTTATTAGGTGCCGTATTTCTATGTACAACTGGTGGCGAAGCTTTGTATTCAGATTTAGGCCATTGTGGTAAAAAAAATATTCGTGTTACTTGGGGATTTGTAAAAGTTAGCTTATTACTAAATTATATTGGTCAGGCATCATTTTTATTAGCCCATCACAAAGGCTTGTTGGTTGATGCACAAACCAAAGCAGCTTTAAACATTAATCCATTTTACGATTTAATGCCTCAATGGTTTATTTTAACTGGTGTAATCATTGCAACATCTGCTGCAATAATTGCTAGTCAGGCCATGATTTCGGGTTCCTTTACTTTAATTAGTGAAGCCTTAAGATTAAATCTGTGGCCTAAATTAAAAATTCGATACCCATCAGAAGAGAAAGGGCAGCTTTTTGTTCCTGCTGTAAACTTTTTAATGTTTTTAGGATGTTGTGGAGTAGTATTATATTTTAGAGAATCTGCTAGGATGGAGGCTGCATATGGATTAGCCATTATTGTTACTATGTTGGCAACAACTATTTTGTATGCTAATTATATGGTATTACACAGAGTAAAACCTTTACTCATTTATATATTTTTATTTGCATATTTAACTATTGAAGTTGGATTTTTAACTGCATTATTAGATAAGTTTTCTCATGGAGGATATATCACTTTATTAATTGGAGGAATGATGTTTATTATCATGTATGCTTGGTATAGATCTAAGAAAATAAAAAATCGTTATACCGAGTTTGTACGGTTAGCACCTTATATTCCTCAAATAAAACAATTGAGTAACGATAAGTCTATTCCAAAATATGCAACACACTTAGTGTATATGACTAGTTCAAATATTTCAAAAGAAATAGAACATAAAATCATTTATTCTATACTAAGTAAAAATCCAAAAAGAGCAGATATATATTGGTTTGTACATGTAAATGTTTTAGATGAACCTAATACTTGTGAATATGTTGTTGACCATATTGTTGCAAATGACATTTTAAGAATTGATTTTAATTTAGGCTTTCGAGTTGAACAAAAAATTAACTTAATGTTTAAAAAAGTAGTACAAGATTTAGTCGCCAATAAAGAAGTAATTTTTCCTCACGAATATAACAGTTTCGATAAAGGCGATGTTATAGGCGACTTCCAATTTATAGTATTGGAGAAGTTTTTAAGTCAGGATAATGAATTGCCTTTCTTTGAAAGAGTTATTATGAAAATTTATTTCTGGCTTAAGGATATAAGCTTAAGTGAAGAAAGAGGCTTTGGTTTAGATGCCAGTAATGTTGTGGTAGAAAAATTTCCTTTAATTGTTGCACCCATTCAGCATTTTAAATTAAAAAGAATTTACGATTCTAAATAATTATATTAGCTTTTTCTTCTATGATATTCATCAGGATAGTTTGATTATTAAGAACAATTACTACCTTTATTGCAATTTAATTACTATGAGCGAAGCAACACTTACACCACCAGTTTTAACAGCAAAAGATTTTGTTACAGATCAAGAAGTTCGTTGGTGCCCAGGATGTGGCGATTATAGCATTTTAGCACAGGTGCAAAAAGTAATGCCAACACTTGGCATACCTAAAGAAAATATTGTAATTGTTTCTGGAATTGGTTGCAGTAGCCGTTTTCCATATTATATGAATACTTATGGCTTGCACAGTATTCATGGTAGAGCTGCAGCAGTTGCAAGTGGTTTAAAAGCATCTCGACCAGAATTAAGTGTTTGGATAGTTAGTGGTGATGGGGATAGTTTAAGTATTGGTGGCAATCATACGATTCATTTGTTACGAAGAAATTTCGATGTGAATTTGTTGGTGTTTAATAACCAGATTTATGGTTTAACAAAAGGTCAATATTCACCAACTTCAGAAGAAAATAAAATAACCAAGAGTACACCTTTTGGAAGTATTGATCATCCCTTTAATCCATTAGCTTTAGCAATGGGTGCAGATGCAACTTTTATTGCAAGAAGCATGGATCGTGATCCAAAACATTTACAACAAATTTTAATTCGTTCTAATCAACATAAGGGCTCATCATTTGTAGAAATTTATCAGAACTGTAATATTTTTAATGATGAAGCTTTTGCAGTGTTTACAGAAAAATCTTCAAAAGCCGATGAAGCATTATTCTTAGAACATGGACAGCCATTGATTTTTGGAGCTAATAAAGATAAAGGCATTAAGATTGATGGATTTAAACCTATTGTTGTAGAATTAGGTAATGGTGTTAGTGCTGATGATTTATGGATCCATGACGAAAAAGATTTTTATAAAGCACAAACTTTGGTAAGAATGTTTGCTAATCCACAAAACGAACATCACTTGCCACGACCATTTGGTGTTTTTTATCAAACAGAAAGAGCTTGTTACGAAGATGTAATGGCAATGCAAATTGAAGAAGTAATTACATCAAAAGGTAAAGGCGATTTAGATAAATTATTACGTGGCAGAGAAGTTTGGGAAATAATTTAAACTTCAATAAAACCAATCATCACAGCAATTTTCCTTTTCACTAATTAGTAGCAATAATAAAGTAAAGAATTACTACAATTGTTTAATTTTTAAATAAAAGTATTATGCGTAACAATCATGAAATAGATTATAAAATTTATGGCGAAGAAATGCAATATGTAGAGGTAGAACTCGATTCTCAAGAAACTGTTATTGCAGAACCTGGAGCATTTATGATGATGGATGATGGTATACAAATGGAAACCATGTTTGGTGATGGAAGTCAGCAACAAAACTCAAGTATTTTTAATAAATTATTGAATGCTGGAAAAAGAATGTTGGTAGGCGAAAATTTATTTATGACTGCATTCACTAATGTTTCTCATGGAATTAAACAAGTAAGTTTTGCCTCACCATATCCAGGTAAAATTGTACCATTAGATTTACAAGAATTAGGTGGAAAAGTAATTTGCCAAAAAGATGCTTTTTTATGTGCAGCAAAGGGAGTGTCTATTGGTATTGAGTTTCAAAGAAAATTAGGTACTGGTTTATTTGGTGGTGAAGGCTTTATTATGGAAAAATTAGAAGGTGATGGAATGGCTTTTTTGCATGCAAGTGGTTATGTACAACAAAAACAATTAGCTTCTGGAGAAATTTTGAAAATCGATACGGGTTGTATTGTAGGTTTTACTGCAACTGTTGATTATGATATTCAATTTGTAGGTGGTATTAAAAATACCATATTTGGTGGCGAAGGATTATTTTTTGCACAATTAAAAGGTCCAGGAAAAGTATGGATACAAAGTTTACCTATCAGCAGGTTAGCTTCTCGAATCTTAGCTTATGGAACTACAAGAAGAAGAGAAGAAGGAAGTATTTTAGGCGGTATTGGAAACTTGTTAGATGGTGATGGACGATAGTAGTTAACTTATTTCATTCAAACTTTTTATAACAATATCACATAATACAATTAATTCATTTTCTGTTATAATTAATGGGGGAGCAATTCTTAAACTAGTATCAGCAAATAAAAACCAATCTGTAATCAATCCATTTTGAATACAAATTTTAGCTGCAGTTTTTACTATTTCAAAACTTTCTAATTCAATAGCAGCCCATAATCCAGCAGTATTTAATTGTTTTATTTTTGAATGAACTAGTTTTTCTTGTAAAATTTTTTCTTTTTGTTTTACAAATGATATCAAATTATTTTCTAATAAAACTTCGAATGCAGCTTTACCTGCAACACAACTTACAGGATGACCACCAAAGGTTGTAATATGCCCCAATACTGGATTGTAGCTTAGTGTACTCATCATTTTTTGATTAGCTATAAAAGCACCTAAAGGCATTCCTCCTCCTAAAGCTTTTCCTAATAATAAAACATCTGGTAAAACATTACATTGTTCAAAAGCCCATAAACTTCCAGTTCTTCCGAAGCCTGTTTGTATTTCATCAAAAATTAATAAAGCACAATGTTCATTGCATTTTTCTCTTAATGCTTGTAACCATTTTATGCTACATTGTATCACTCCTGCTTCTGCCTGAACAGGTTCAACAATAACACATGCAGTGGTATTATCAATGGCATCAATAGCTTCATTACTGTTAAAATCGTAATGAAAAATATCTGGTAAAAGTGGTCTAAATGCTTGTCGCCAATATTCATCTCCCATTAAACTTAAAGCACCTTGAGTACTGCCATGATAAGATTTATTAAAACAAATTATTTTACTTCTATTAGTAACTCTTTTAGCAAGCTTCATGGCACCTTCAACTGCTTCGGTACCACTATATGTAAAATAAACTGTATTTAAATTTTCTGGAAGATGATCAGTTAAAAGTTTTGCATAAGCTACCTGTGGTTGCTCAATAAATTCTCCATAAACAATCAAGTGCATGTAAGCAGCAGTTTGCTTTTGAACTGCTTCAACTACTTTAGGATGACTATGACCAATATTAGCAACACTAAAGCCAGAAATGCCATCAATATATTGTTGCCCATCAACATCAAACATATAAATGCCTTCAGCTTTTACCATTTCCAATCCGATGGGTTCTTGTGAAGTTTGTGCAATATGTTTAAAGAATAATTGGCGGTTATTCATTGTTTATTTTATTATTTACCAGAATTGACAACTTTTAAAAATTTATCAAAGCTAATTGCATAGAAATTTATGGCTTCTTTTGAGTGGATTTTTTAATAATAATAATAGGTTTTACTGGAGGAACAACTCTCCCCATTTTCTGAGGACCAGTATTAATATTTGTTTTTACTGTTGGTGACTTTGAAATTTTAGCCATGTAATTAAATATTTATTGATGAAAAAATTAAAATAAATGAGATACCGAGGATTAATAATATTAATGTAACAAAATTGACACAATTAATAATTTTATTTGTTTTTTTCTGATAGCTGAAAAGGTCACAATTATTTTGCGAATTTTCAATAGCTTTAAAATTATACCGAGCTGATAAATGATGAGAAATTAAATTTAAAAAAAGTGTTGCTGCTAAAAAACACCAACCTGATATAAGTAACCATTTAGAACATGAAGTATCAAGTTTCACGATTTTTTCAATAAATAAGAAAGATAAACCCAAAGAACCCGCACTGATAAAACTTATTTGTCTTTCAAAATCATCTTGACTTTTATTTAAAGTCTCAAAAGCTCTATTTTCAAAATCATTTTGTTTCCCTTCTTCCATAATCATAATTAAAAATTTATTTGTTTTCCACAATTTTTATTTCTTCTTCTGTTAAATTATACAATTGATAAACTAACTGATTTATTTTGTTTTCGCAGTAATCAATTTTATTTTTTAGTTGTTCTTTTTTTGTTTCTAATGTTGTTGCTTGTAAGTCTTTATTAAGTTGCAAGAGTTGCTCAACAAAATTTTCAACCTGCTCTCTTAACGATTTGTTTTCTTTTGTAAATTGCTTAATTGAAATTTTTTCAAAATATTTATTAATAAGCTGATATCCACTTTGTATTTGTGTGCAATGTTTAGAAATTAAATACCAGCCAAGTGTTGAATTCAATAGTCCAAGAAGAAATTTATCATTTAGTGGCAAAAACCATATTGAATTATTACAGAAAAATCCATTATTATCAAATGCAAAACAAGGCTTTACCTGCATCACTTGATAAACAATTTTTGGATTAGTAAATTCATTTACATAATCAGATGCATACCTACTTAAAGCATACCAAGGGAACCT
>JANLVQ010000148.1:0-9018 GCA_031364085.1 Chitinophagaceae bacterium | reverse complement strand
TGTGTAGTAAATGTTTTTGATGCAATTAAAAACAAAGTTTCTTCAGCATTAATTTTTTTGAAAGTTTCTGTTATATGTGTGCCATCAACATTGCTTACAAAATAAGTTTCTATGCCTTTTATCCAATATGGTTTTAATGCTTTAGTAACCATAACAGGACCTAAATCGCTTCCTCCAATTCCAATATTTACAATGTATTTTATTTTCTTTCCAGAATAACCTTTCCATTCTCCACTATGAACTTTATTGCAAAAACTCTCCATTTGTTGCAATACTTTTTTTATGTTGATAGAAATATCTTCACCATCTAACATAATGGGCTGATTGCTTTTGTTTCTTAAAGCAGTATGCAACACAGCACGATGTTCTGTTTCATTAATTTTTTCTCCATTAAACTGAGCAGTTATAGCATCTTTAAGTTTACATTCTTCTGCCAATTGTAGCAGCAATTGTAGAGTTGTATTGTTGATGATGTTTTTAGAATAATCGAAAAAAATATTTTGAAATTGCAAAGAAAATTGTTTGAAACGATGCTCATCTTGTTCAAACAATGCTTTCATCTGTTGATGTTGCATTTGATTCTTGTAATGCTCTTGAAGTAAAGTCCAAGCTGCAGTTGTTGTAGGATTTATTTTATGTAACATGGTTGATATAGTCTATTACAAAGTAAAGACGAACACTTTATTTCTCTACAACTTATTTTAAATGAAAAAGGCTTAGAAAAATCTAAGCCTTTAGCGGTGAGAGAGGGATTCGAACCCTCGGTACAGTTTAACCCGTACGGCAGTTTAGCAAACTGCTGATTTCAGCCACTCATCCATCTCACCTTTTTGTGATTGGGTTGCAAATATAGAAGCAATAAATAAACAGCAAAACAATTTTTATATTTTTCTTTAATTCATCTTTATTCTTTAACTGCTCATTCGTTACATTTGCAAACTTAAAAACAATGAAATGGCAACAACATCAGACATTAGTCGTGGAGTAGTACTTAAATTAGATGGAAGTTTATACACTGTAGTAGAATTTGGAGAAAACAAAACTGCAAGAGCTGCTGCAAAAGTTTGGGCAAAACTTAAAGGCGTTGATAATAGTAGAACTATTGAAAAAACTTGGAATAGTGGTGAAACTGTTTATCCTGTTAGAGTTGAAAAAAAGACTTTTCAATTTTTATATAAAGATGATCAGGGTTATAACTTAATGAACAATGAAACCTACGAGCAAATTGCTATTGCTGAAGAAATGATTGATGGTGTAGCCTATTTAAAAGAAGGTGCAGAAGTTTTTGTTTTAATTAATACAGAAACTGAAATGCCAATAGGTGCAGAATTACCCGAAAAAATTGTGGTTTTAATTACATACTGTGAACCAGGAGTAAAAGGAGATACTGCTACAAGAGCAACAAAACCTGCAACCATTGAATCTGGTGCAACAGTGAATGTTCCCTTATTTGTTGGAGAAGGTGAATTAATTAGAATAAATACCAAAACTGGCGATTATGTTGAACGTGTAAAAGCATCTTAATAAATTCATTTATATAAAATGCCACTCAATTGAGTGGCATTTTTAGTTTTTTTATTTTTATTTAAACTCTATAATAATCACCACGCCAGTTTTGAATATTTTGTTTAATTTCTTTTGAAGATAAATTCTCTTTAATTGTTCTTTCCATTAAAGCCAACCATTCATCATCTCCTGCAAAACGTAATGCTATGATTTGAGGCATTTTTAATTCTGTTGGTAAATTTTTACCTGTCATTTGATGGTGTCTAATATTTTCTTCAAGTCTAATTAACCTATCTTGAGCTCTTAAAGGGAATACTCTTGCATACCAAGCTACAAATAAAATTGAAAGTGAAGTCAATAACATATACAATCCTGAACAATTGCCTGATGTGGAACAAGATGAAGATGTACAGCAAGAAAAAATACAGCAAATCGAGATTGCAATTGAAGCAAGAATTAATGCAAATGTTACATAATGAAACATTGGCACCATTCGAGCATGGTTTTTAAAATTTTGTTTTTCCATTTTTGTTTAATTTAGTTGTAAATGTATGTTCTTTAAAGACTAAAGATAATTAATCGTCAATAATCTATTTTTGACATTCAAATTGTAGAAGTAAATTAAACAACATTAGCAATTCATCAAACATATTACAATCACCCATTGAATATTTAAAAGGAGTGGGACCTTTTAGAGGAGATATTTTAAAAAAAGATCTTCAAATTTTTACGTTTAATGATTTGATGAATCACTTTCCTTTCAGGCATATTGATAAAACTAATGTTGCAACCATTTCTGATATTAATTATGAAACAGAATACATACAAGTTGTTGGAAGGTTATTGTATTTTGAAGTTATTGGTTCAGGTAAAGGCAAAAGATTAATTGCAATAGTTAAAGATAAAACAGGTGAATTAGAATTAACTTGGTTTCAAGGCATTTCATTTATACAAAAAAACTTAATCGAAGGAACTGATTATCTCATTTTTGGCAGAGTGAGTTTCTTTAACGGAAAATCACAAATTGTTCATCCCGAAATGGAAATATTTGTACCTCAAAAAGCAGGAGGGAAAATATTTTTAGAACCTGTTTATCCTACTACAGAAAAATTAAAATCAAAAGGTATTAGTGGTAGAGGTTTTGCAAAACTTACTCATCAATTATTTACTCAACTTCAGCCAACCGATATTGCTGAGAATTTATCTATCAACTTAATTCAAAAATTAAAATTGATGGATAGAGCAACAGCATTTCGTTCTGCTCATTTTCCAAAAGATGAAAAAGAATATAACGAAGCTATTAGAAGATTAAAATTTGAAGAATTATTTATTGCCCAAGTTCGTTTAGGTTTAGTTCGATTACAAAGGCATAGAGCCAATCGTGGGGTTTTATTTGAAAAAGTAGGAGATTATTTTAATACATTTTATAATAAACATTTGCCGTTTCAATTAACTAATGCTCAAAAAAGAGTGTTGAAAGAAATTAGAACTGATACCGCCAAAGGATATCAAATGAACAGGCTTTTACAAGGAGATGTTGGTAGTGGTAAAACCATTGTGGCATTGCTTTCTATGTTAATTGCAGCTGATAATAATTTTCAAAGTTGCATTATGGCACCAACTGAAATATTGGCTCAACAACATTATAAAAGCATAACTAAACTTTTACAAAACACAACTATTGAAGTAAGATTATTAACTGGAAGTACAAAAACAAAAGAACGTAAAGAAATATTGCAAGGATTGTTAGAGGATACGATTCATTTTATAGTGGGCACACATGCTTTAATTGAGGATGTTGTTCAATTTAAAAATTTAGGATTTGTTGTGGTGGATGAACAACACAGATTTGGAGTTGCTCAACGTGCTGCACTTTGGAAAAAAGCAAAAGTTCCACCACATATTTTAGTAATGACTGCAACACCAATACCTAGAACGCTTGCTATGACTGCTTATGGCGATTTGGATTATTCTGTGATGGATGAACTGCCACCTGGTCGACAATCAATAACAACAGTTACTAGAAATGAAATGAAGAGAGCCAATGTAATGGAATTTGTAAAAGAAGAAATTAAAAAAGGCAGACAAGCTTATTTTATTTATCCTTTGATTGAAGAAAGTGAAAAAGTTAATTATGAAGATTTGATGCAAGGTTTTGAACAAGTGAAAAGTTTTTTTCCAACACATCAATATAATATTAGCATGTTACATGGTAAAATGACAGCAGAAATGAAAGAGCAAAATATGCTGAAATTTTCTTCGGGTGAAGCCCATATTATGGTGGCTACAACAGTTATAGAAGTTGGTGTTGATGTGCCTAATGCTTCTGTAATGGTAATAGAAAGTTCAGAAAAATTTGGTTTATCTCAATTACATCAACTAAGGGGTAGGGTAGGAAGAGGAAGTGAAAAAAGTTACTGCATTTTAATTACCGGTAGTAAATTAAGCAAAGAAGCAAAAGAAAGATTGCAAGTGATGTGTACCACAAATGATGGATTTAAAATTGCAGAAAAAGACTTGGAATTACGTGGACCTGGAGATATTGAAGGCACCAGACAAAGTGGTGCTTTAAACTTTAAGATAGCCTCAATTGTCAATGATAAAGTTTTGTTAGAATTAGCAAAAAAACAAGCAGATAATTTATTAAATGATGATATGAACTTAAATTTGGAGGAGAACTTGCCAATAAAAAGGTATCTTCAATCAGAAAAAGGAAAAACTGGATGGAGTAAAATTTCGTAACTAGAATTGGCTTACATTTTGATACAGATAAACTATTATTTTTAAATGAAGTTTCATAAACTAATATTATTTTTTCAATTTCTTTTCGCATTAAATTTTTCTATTGCTCAAAACTATTTAGAGTTTATAGCAAATAAAGGTCAGTGGGATAAGAATATTGCATTTAAAGGTGCTTTAAATACCGGTGCTATTGCATTGAAGCCTGATGGTGGTTATAGAATGCTACAACATAATATTTCAGATTTACAAAACATTCACGAGTATTATCATGCTACAAGTAAAAAAGAAATTGAAATTAATTTACGCAGACAAAAATTAGATTTACGATCACATGTGTATGAAGTAAGTTTTTTAAATGCAAATCCAAATCCACAAATTATATCTGAAAAACCTCAAGATACTTACAATAATTATTATATAGGTAATGACCCTAAAAAGTGGGCAAGTGGTTGCAAAATATTTCAAGCAGTAACATATAAAAATGTATATCCAAATATTGATGTACGATATTATACAGGAAATGGAAAACTAAAATACGATATCATTGTTCAGCCTGGTGGTAATCCAAATCAAATTGCAATGATTTTTGATGGGGCTGATGATATTAAACTTAAACAAGGAAATTTAATTATCAAAACTTCTGTTGCTGAAGAAAAAGAATTAGCCCCATATACTTTTCAACCAACTTATGAAGGTAGAAAAACTATTCCTTGCTCTTTTAAACAAAAAGGGAATGTTGTTGCATTTGATATTGAAAAATATAATACCTCCATTCCATTAATTATTGATCCTGTAAAAGTGTTTGCCACTTTTACAGGAAGTACTGCAGACAATTGGGGCTTTACAGCAACGTATGATAAAACAGGAAATTTTTATGCAGGAGGAATTGTTTTTGGTGCTGGATTTCCTATTACAAATGGGTCAACATTTCAAGGTGGAGTGAACTCTGAAGATGGAAATATTTATGATATGGGTATTATTAAATTCAACCCATTAGGTACAGCAAGAATTTATGCAACTTATATAGGTGGAAGTTTAGGGAATGATCAACCACATAGTTTAGTTGTAAATAATAATGGCGATTTATTTATAGCGGGCAGAACCAACTCTGATAATTATCCTACTACACAACCCAATTTTGGTCCATGTGGCAATAGAGATATTATACTTACAAAACTGAATAGTCTCGGAAACATCATTGCATCTCGAAAAATTGGTGGTGCACTCGATGATGGCATGAACATCAAACCAAAATACTCAAACAATCCATTAGGCACTTTATCACTAAATAGAAACTATGGCGACGATGCCAGAAGTGAAGTAATTTTAGATGATGCAGGTAATGTACTTCTTGCATCATGTACTCAATCAACAAATTTTCCTACAACTGTAAATGCTTTTCAATTGGTAAATGGTGGCATGTTATCTACCATGACTAGAAAACAAGATGCAGTTTTTATTAAAGCCAACACAGATTTATCAACTATTATTAATTCAACTTATTTAGGTGGAGATAATGATGATGCAGCATTTGTATTATCCATACATCCAGCAACAAAAAATATTTATATTGCTGGAGGAACTGCTAGTATAAACTTTCCGGGCAACAAGCTATTATCTTATCAGTCAACATTTCAAGGAGGAGACTGCGACGGTTTTGTTGTTGAATTAAACTCCACAGGAACTGCAATTATTAAATCGTCTTATTTTGGCACCTCAGGTTCTGAAAATATTTATGGCATTCAGTTCGACAGAAGTGGGTTCCCTTATATTATGGGTACAACAACGGGTCAATGGCCAATTTTTAATGCCATATATAATCAGCCATTTGGAAAACAATTCATTGCAAAATTAAAAACCGATTTAAGTGGTTTTGTATATTCAACAACCGTTGGAACAAATTCTCCTGCACCAAATATTTCACCAACAGCATTTTTAGTTGATAGGTGTGAGAATGTTTATTTATCTGGTTGGGGAGGAGAAATTAATGTGGGCTATAATTATCAAAATAGTGGTACAACTGGTTTACCAATAACTGCCAATGCATTACAAAAAACAACAGACAATAGTGATTTTTATTTTTTCTGTTTAGAACGAGATGCCAAGAGTATTTTATATGGCGATTATTTTGGACAAAATGGTGGTGCAACAGGTGAACATGTTGATGGTGGTACGAGTAGGTTTGACCAAGATGGAATCATTTATCAAAGCCTATGTGCAAATTGTGGTGGTGGTGCTTCTTTCCCTACAACTCCTGGTGTTTATGCCCCTAATAATGGCTCATTAAATTGCAATCTAGCAGCAGTAAAAATTGCTTTTAATTTATCAGGAATTGCAAATGGTGTAAGATCTTCTATTAAAGGGGTAAATGGACAGGTTTATGGATGTGTTCCAATCAGAGTTAGTTTTATTGATACCATTGGTGAAGGTCAAAGTTATATTTGGAATTTTGGAGATGGTTCGCCAGAAGTAAAAACTACTAAACCTGATACTTCGCATTTTTATACAAGTATTGGTAATTTTAATGTAAGACTGATTTCCATTGATTCATCTACTTGCAATATAGTAGATACATCTTATGTATTGATAAAAATTAGAAGTGATAGTGCTAGTTTAAAATTAGCTTATACCAAAATAGGTAATTGTTTGTCGAATACTTATGAATTTGATAATAGAGCCTCAGTAGCACCACCTGCTAAACCTTTTAAACCTAATTCATTTATTATAAATTATGGTGATGGTTCTCCAACACAATCAATGGGTGCACAAACTATTCAACATGCTTACCCAAGTTCAGGTATTTATAATGGTTGGATGGCTTTAATTGATACAAACTATTGTAATAATCCAGATACCTTATTTTTTAGTTTAAATATTGTAGCTATTATACAAGCAAAGTTTACACCACCACCAACTGGTTGTGTAAATACAGCAGTTCAATTTACCAATACTTCTATTGGAGGAAATAATGTGATGTGGTATTTTGGTGATGGTGATTCATCTTCAGTAAATAACCCTACACATACATATACTTCTATTGGTACTTTTCCTGTACGTCTATTTATATATGACAGCACCAGTTGTAATAAAAAAGATAGTGCTAGTTTCAATTATGTTATAAGTGCTTCCCCACTAGCTCAGTTCGACTTTAATCCAAATCCTCCAGAAATCAATATGCCAGTGAATTTCATCAATCAATCATCCGGTGGTAATAGATATATTTGGAAATATGGAGATGGAGATAGTTTAGTAACTACAAATTACAATCAGAATGTAAGTCATGTGTACACAGCTACTCAAATTTTTAGAGCATGCTTAAAAGTATATAATCAGTTTAATTGTTTTGATAGTTCTTGCAAAAATATAGCTGCAAGAGTAAATACTTTGTTTGACGTACCCAATGCTTTTTCACCAAACGGCAATGGATTGAATGATAAAATTTATGTAAAAGGGTTTGGTATTAAAACAATGAAATGGCAAATCTATAATCGTTGGGGATTGTTAGTTTTTACATCGAGTAATATTAGTGATGGCTGGGATGGCTATTATCAAAGAAAACTACAACCACAAGATGTTTATCATTATACTTTAGTAGTAGAATTTTTTGACGATAAAAAAGCTACAAAAACCGGCGATATAACTTTATTAAGATAAATTGAAACATACAAATACCATATTAAATCATCTGTTCAAAAGAAATTCAACTAGAATAATTCTTTTGCTTGCTTTTGTATTTTTTTATTGTTTAAACATACAATCACAAGACTTGCATTTTGCACAATACACCAACTCGCCTTTGCTTAATAATCCTGCAAATACAGGATTTTCACCAGAAAGTGATTTTAGAGTAGGACTAAATCATCGTAATCAATGGGCAGGTACAAATGTTCCTTATAAAACATCAAGTGTATGGGGAGATGCACAATTGTTTAGAAATAAAATTGAGAATGGATGGATAGGATTAGGAGCTGCAATGCTTACAGATAAAGCAGGTACAGGAAATTTGCAATCTACTAAACTGTATATGAATGTGGCTTATCATCAGTTATTAGATGATAATAATTTATTAAGTTTTGGTTTGGGAGCTGGTTTTGTTCAAAAAAGAGTTGATTATACGAAACTAACTTTTAATCAACAATGGAATGGTAATTTTTTCGATATTAATATTCCAAATAATGAGCCTTTTATTTCAAACAATGTTAATTACCTAGACATTAGTGCAGGCATTAATTATGCATGGTTTGCAAGTGATAATCTTTATATAAATGGTGGGGTGAGTTTATTACATATTAATCGACCTTCAGAAACTTTCTTTGACCCCTTAACTACTGATGCCAGAATTAGTAGAAGATTAAACTTATTTGCAAATGCTAGTATAAAAGTGAGTGATGTTTTAATCATAAACCCTCATATTTATTATAGCAAAATCAATTCATCAAGCGAAACAGTAATTGGTTTTGATGGTCAATATAATTTAAGTGGTTATGGTGGTGTACAACAGCTTTTATTTGGGGCATATTACAGAGCAAAAGATGCCATCATTCCTGTTATTGGGTATAAACTAAACGATGTTCAACTGATGTTTAATTATGATGTTACAACATCATCATTAAATATTTATTCTGCTTACAGAAGTGCTTATGAAATAAGTTTAGTTTGGAAAGGAATTTATAATTTCATGAGCAGAAATGAAAGATCTGTACAATGTGCTGCACCAAAATTTTAATTAACTTTTTAATGCCTCCAAATGATTTTGCTTAAACTCTTTTA
>JANLVQ010000128.1:0-2442 GCA_031364085.1 Chitinophagaceae bacterium | reverse complement strand
AACCCAAACCAGTTCCCTTGCCAGATGGTTTAGTAGTAAATAATGGTTGAAAAATTTTATCGATTACTTTTTGTGGCATGCCACTTCCATTATCGCTTACTTTTATTTCTAATTTACCATCTATTTTTTTAGTGCTTACAGTTACTGTTGGTTCGTAATTTTCAATACCCGATTTTTTCTTTTCATCAACTACATAAAACGCATTGGTAATTAAATTTAAAATTACCCTGCCCATATCTTGTGGAATGATATTTACTTTTTCAAGTGTTTCATCAAAATATGTTTTCATGGTTGCATTGAAGGATTTGTCTTTGGCTCTTAAACCATGATAGGCTAAACGTAAATACTCATCGGCTAATTTATTAATATCCGTAGGCTCTTTAATGGCAGTGCTGCTTCGGCTATGTTGTAACATACCTTTTACAATACCATCGGCCCGTTTGCCATGAAAAATAATTTTCTCTTCATTATCTGCAATATCTTTTGCAATGTTTGTAGCTTCTTCAATATTCCCTTTTACTAATTCTTCTTTCATTTCTAGAATAAGTTCAGCATTTACTTCCGAGAAATTATTAACGAAATTTAGTGGGTTTTGAATTTCATGAGCAATTCCAGCAGTAAGCTCTCCTAACGATGCCATTTTTTCTGATTGTATAAGTTGGGATTGGGTTGCTTTTAAGTTTTCAATAGTATCTTTTAGTTCTTTAGTTCGTTGGGCAACCTGAATTTCCAATTGTTCGTTTTGCTGTGAGATAAGGAGATTCTTTTCTGCTTCTTTTTCTTTTTCCATACTCTCTCTATCAATAACTTCCTGCAATAATTTTTCCTGAATACTTTTATAACGCTTAAACAATAACCAAGAGAAGAAAAGAATGACCCATAAAATACCAATAAGTGTTAGCAGTGAGTTCCAATCGTTTACCCATTGTACAAATGCAGGCTGTTTAACTTTAAAGTATTTGTCTGCCAATTGATATATATATTGTACACTATAAATAGGGCCAAACAAAAACATTAAAGGAAGAGTGGCTAAAATTCGAATATTGACTTTTACTTTTTTATTAAAAAGAGTTAATAAAATTGTTATAAATAAAGCATCCATGAAAACATAAAGTAGAACTGCCAAACTATCGCCCAACCTATCAAACCAAAATGTACTAATTGTTATTATAATTAGACTAAAAAAAACAGGCCAAACCAATAATAAAAGATAATTATAAAAAGTCAAAAACTTGTTCCACTTAGGCAAATATTCTTTGGTTTTAAAAAAATATTGAATAAAACGCATGAGGAAAAAAAACCAAAGAGAAATTGTGAAATAATTTAAAAACAAAATTTTCGAATTAAAAAATCCAAATATTAAATCAGGAAAAATGCCTACTAAATTGTTGAGTCCTAAAAAAATTAAAAACAAAGAAAAATAGAGATACTCTTTTTCTTTGATGGCTCGATAAAAGCTGAGGTTAATCATGCAAGTAATCAATATCATGCCCATCAAAAAAGCATTGATAATTTTTTCGAAATCTGATATAGGTGAAAGTTTTTGCTTTACAGTATATTTTTTTTGAAGAGCAGCATCCATAAAAAACAGCATTAAATTTTCGGATGGCTGAAACCTTAATTCATTATACTGTTTAATAAAAATATCTATTTCCTGATTGGCGTCTAAAGTAAGCGTTGCAACATTCAGTAATTGATAACCATCTCTGGTTGACTTATGATACCCAGCACCTGTTTTAAGATGCTGCCATTGTAAAGTAGAGTCGGCAAAATAAATGTCATTCTGTAGAGCTTTTGCTGGCAAACCTATTTCTACTTTTTTATTTAAACTGTTTTTTAGTTTCAGTTTATACCAAAATGTTTTTATTGAAAAATCAAAAGTTCGGGTTGTATCAAATTCTTTAAACCTGTTTGAAATGACTGAACCAGAGACCATTTTAAATTCGGTAGTTCCAACACTGTCATCCCAAATTCTAAAATATTTTCTTTCAAGTTTCATTTCAGATGCTGTATCTGAAGTAATAATGAATGTTTGTGGTACTGATTTTTGTGCAAAAGATAGCAATGGTAACAATGCTAATAAAACGAGCCTAAGGAAATACTTTATCATATAAAATGTTTATTAACTAGGTAATATTACAGAAAATATGGTTCCTTCTCCCTCTTTTGTTTCCACTTTCAATTCTCCATTATGTGCTTTTACTATATCGTAACTTAAACTCAAACCTAATCCAGTTCCTTGTCCTGTTGGTTTAGTAGTAAAGAACGGTTGAAATATTTTATCCAAAACCTTTTTAGGGATTCCGTTTCCATTATCAGCAACCTTTATCTCCACCTTATTTTCTAACTTTTTTGTACTTACAGTAACTGTTGGTTCGTAATTTTCAATGCCAGATTTTTTCTTTTCATCAACCACATAAAATGCATTGGTAATTAAATTCA
>JANLVQ010000095.1:0-1768 GCA_031364085.1 Chitinophagaceae bacterium | reverse complement strand
TTTAAGTCTGCATTTTTAATTAATATTAGATATATTCTATCTAATTAATAAAATCCATCCAGTCATTTTTTGTAATTTAAATCCTGGATCAATCACATAATAATATGTTCCTACAGGTACTGGAGTTCCTCCCCTAGTTCCATCCCAACGTGTAGCCTGACCAGTTAAAACTTTCACTAAAGTTCCATACCTGTCAAATACACTTAAAGTAGCTCCAGGGTAATCTGCCAAGTTTTTAATATCCCAATAATCATTTACACCATCTCCATTTGGTGAGAAGGCATTTGGAATGACGATATTACCCAACACTCTTACATTTACAGATCGTTGTGCTGAACAACCTCCTTTACCTAATGCATTTAGCACATAAATCTGAGTTTGAGTTGCTGTTAAATATGGATTCCAAATATTTGGGTTGGATAAATTATTTGTTGTGTATGGTGGCAAAGCTGCATACCAAGTGAAATTAATTCCAGCGGTATCATTAATTGTTGGCAATAATTGTAAGACAGTATTTTGCAATACAATAATATCTTTTAATGAATCAATCTTAGGCTGAGGATACACTGTAACTTTTAATGAATATGGATCAGAAATACAGTTTTCAGTATTTCTTACAGTTAATCTTACATTAAATGTATCTGCATATTGATATGAATAAGATGAGAAAGGAACTGTTGTTGTTTTAGGAGAACTTCCATCACCATAATTCCAAGTCCAACTTAATAAATTACTACCTGGTGCAGAACTTGAGTCAGTAAACATACTCAATTCATTTTCGCACAAAGTATCTTTTGAAACACCAAACTTAGCAATTGGTTTCACGTAAAATGGTCTACCAGCTTTAAGTGTATCATCAAAAATGCTATAACAATTATAAGGAGATGAATTTACAATTAACCTTACAGGATAATTTTGAATGGCTGTATAAACATGTGAAGGAGTTGTTGCATTTGATGTATTAGGATTACTTCCACCAGCAAAAGGATCTCCAAAATTCCAATTGTACACTAAATTTCCACCATTTACTGCTATCACTGAATTATTAGTAAAGTTCACAGTTCCATTAGGCATACAAACACTTGTAGTAAAATTAAAATTAGCCACAGGTTTTGGTCGAACTGTAATCATTGCACTATCAATTTTTATACAACCACTATCACTTTGTACTGTTAATTTTATGGTGTAGGATTGAACTGCTGCAAATCCTTTAACAACTGTATTTCCTGGAGGATTTACAACATTTGCTGTACCGTCTCCAAAATTCCAAGTTCTTGTTGTTATAGTACCTGAACTAATAGTTGAATTATCATTAAATGTTGCTGTGGAATCTATACACAGATTAGATTGTACACTAATAATTGGTGTTGGAGTAGGGAAGATGTTAATTGCTTTTTTAACTGTTGCACTACAACCTCCTGCTCCAGTAAATGTATAAAAAATGGTATCAATACCAGCTCCTGCAATACTTGGATTATAAGTTCCAGTTGTTGAATTGGTAACTGCTCCTTTAAAGCTACTAAAGCTTCCTATACCAGGAACTGAGTTAGTTACAGTTGGCGAAACTAGCGTTAACACAGCAGCATTTACACAAACAGAAGTCTGAGTTAATGGACTTAATGCAGGTGTTTTATTGAAAGTTTGTGTTTGTGCTGTATCAAAAATACAACCATTCGCTGCTTGTACATTTAAACTAATTGTATAAGTGCCACTATTGTAATTATGGCTTGGTGTCATTCCATTTACTATGGCTGATGGTGTTTGAAAC
>JANLVQ010000079.1:0-14163 GCA_031364085.1 Chitinophagaceae bacterium | reverse complement strand
ATTAGGTTTGCCATCATTAGGTTTTAATGGTGCTGCAGTTGCGTCAATCATTGCAGAGGCTTTTGCTTTTTTAACAGTAACGCAAATCATCAGCATTAAAAAAATTAAACAACAACTTCAATTTAATACAAAACATTTTTGGGATAACCATATTGCAAAAATCATTTTTACAAAAAGCACTCCTTTAATTGCTCAACACTTATTAAGCATTATTGCCTGGGAATTTTTTTTTATTCTCAGCGAACATCATGGCAATCAAGCAGGAGCTATTTCAAATATTATGAGAAATATTTTTGGAGTTTTTGGTTGTGTAACTTGGGCATTTGCAGCAACCACCAATACTATGGTAAGTAATATTATTGGTCAGGGCATGCAGGATAAAGTTTTTGAGTTGATAGGTAAAATTTTAAAACTATCATTTGTATTTTCTTTAAGCATTTGTATTTTACTCAATATTTTTCCTGAGGTTTATTTAGGTATTTATGGCCAATCGGAAAGTTTTGTAATGAATGCAATTCCAGTATTAAGAGTAGTTACAATTGCTTTATTATTGATGAGTTTTTCTGTTGTTTGGTTAAATGCTGTTATTGGAACTGGCAATACTAATATTACTTTAAAAATTGAATTTGTCGCCATAACTTTATATTGTACTTATGTATATTTTGTTTTAGAAAAATTTCAATTGAATATTACAATTGGTTGGATGGCTGAATTAGTTTACTGGGGGAGTTTATTGATACCATCTTACTTTTATATGAAGAGTAATCGTTGGAAAAATAATAAAGTATAAAGAAATGATAAAATTATTGGTGTATTAAACTAAAGCTAAATAGTTTTATCTTAACAACAATAAAATGATTCGTTATGAAAAATAAATTCATTCTAATTTTTACCATTTTTCTTGTAATACTTACACAACAAGAACTTCAAGCTCAAATTTTTGTTAAGATAAAACCCACAGTTATTATTAATGCCAACACAAGACCAATAGTACCATCGCCACGCCATATTTGGATTGAACCAGAATACACCTGGAGAAACGGTAACTATGTTTTAGTGCAAGGTTATTGGGCAGAACCAAGAATGGGTTATAGATATGCTCCTGGTTATTGGAAATTCAAAAAAAGAAAAGGTCATTGCTGGGTTACTGGAAGATGGGTGAGATAATTTTACTCGTAAAGAAAAAAAGCAACTTTTTGTAACACATTTGGATTACGATAAATAGCATTATGTCCTAATCCTTTTGTAATATAGAACTCAACATTAGGCAGCTTTTTTTCTTTTGTTTGCTGAACATCTTCAATTGGACAAATAAAATCTTTTTCATCATGTACCCACAAAACTTTTGATTCTATTTGATTCAATGCTCTGGTAACTGAATAAAATTCTGGTGCATTGCCTGATTGATCTGTAATATAATTTTCTAAAAATGGTTTTAAAGCAATGGGCATTTTTAGAAAATTAAAGAAGTTATCAATTGCTCTTGTGGTTTCAACTGCAGGAGCAATTAATACAATTTTTTCAACATGTTTCAAAGTTTTTTCTACAATTAAACATGCAGCTAATCCTCCAAAAGAATGACCAACAATAGCATACAGGCTTCCAAACTTTTCATCAATTAATTGAATACAATCTCCATATTGATTTACATTAACAGTTTTACCATCACTTTCTCCATGTGCCAAAGCATCAAAAGCCAATACTTCAAAACCTGTTAAAAAAAGTTTATGAATAATTGATTCTGATTTATAACAACAACTATCAAAACCATGTGCCACTAATACTTTTTTACCATTACAATTATTAGGAATCCATTGCCAACCACGAATAGTATTACCTTCATAATTGAAATTAATTTCATTTGCTCTTTTAAAAAAAGCTGGTGCTTGACGTTTTACTTTTCCACTGTAAGGTGTACAGAAAAGTTTAAATAAACTCTCGGCTGCTTTTTGTTTAGAAAAAATTGAAATGGTATTAAACTTTGTTTTATAAAGTTTAATGAGTAATTTTTGTTTTTTAGATAACTTCATTATTTCAAATATATGATTGTAACTATTATTGGAACAGGTAATGTAGGAACAGTTTTTAGTAAATTAATTTTTACTAAAGGCCATGCTATTTTACAAGTTTTTGGAAGAACAATTTTAACTGCTCAAAACATTGCAGAAGCAGTAAATGCCGAAGCTATAAATGATTTAGCAAGTTTGAATAATGCAGCAGATATTTATTTAATTACTGTTGCAGATAAAGCTATTTCAACAATATGTAATGAACTAAAACTAAAAGCTAAATTGGTTTTACATACTGCTGGTTCGGTTGAAAAAGTTGTTTTAAAAAACACATCAACAAATTATGGGGTTTTGTATCCCATACAAAGCATTAGAAAGGATATGAGTTTAGAAACAACAATTCCTTTTTTAATTGATGCCAATAATGTTGATGCTTTAAACCAATTAGAAAAATTTGCAAAAAGCTTATCAAATGAAGTAACAATTGGTGATGATAAGCAAAGATTAAACCTACACATTGCTGCAGTTTTTGCAAACAATTTTGTGAATTATATGTATGTACAAAGTGCATTAATTTGCGAAGAAAACAATCTTGATTTTAAACTGTTACAACCATTGATAGAAGAGACTGCAATGAGATTAAGAACAAATTATCCTAAAGATTTATTTACTGGCCCAGCTAAAAGAAAAGATATAGAAACCATTCAAAAACATCAACAAGCTTTAGCTAATCATCCTAAACTTTTTGAACTATATAATACCATCACTAAAATGATAATGGAGCACTAATTTCTTCGTATAAATGTTGAATTAATCCGTCTGCCAACCCAATTTTAGGCACATAAATTTCATTAATATTTGCCCAACGCATTACGTTAATATAAATTTGCAAAGCAGGTACAATAACATCAGCTCTATCTTCTTTAAGTTTATACACTTTAATTCTTTGTTCTAGTGTTACGCTTGATAATTCTTTATAATAATCTTTCAAAGATTCTACACTTAAGGGCTTGCCTTCTTTACGTTTACTTAAAGTAAATATTTTATTAATATTTCCTCCACTACCAATTGCAACCATAGGCAGTTTACTTATTGCATTCTTCTTTAAATGTTCTTTCATTACTTCCCAAGAATCATCGGTAACCATATCTTTAAGTAATCGAATGGTACCAATATCAAAAGATTCTTTATACATTAATTTTCCTTGATCAAAAAAAGTAAGTTCAGTACTGCCACCACCAACATCAATATATAAATAGGAATGTTCTTTATCTAAATGTTCAGCAATATGATTTTCATAAATAAAACTAGCTTCTTCATCTCCGGTAATTATTCGAACATCAATACCTGTTTTTTGTTTTATCTCTTGCTGAACTTCTACTCCATTAGTGGCATCTCGCATTGCACTTGTAGCACAAGCTAAAACATTATTTATTTGATACGCTTTTAATAAATGAGCATAACTTTTCATAGTTTCTATGATCATATTTCTTTTGCTTTGAGAAATAAAACCATTTTCAAAAACATCAAAGCCTAAACGCAATGGTACACGAACTAAATTAATTTTATTAAATAAAGGTTCGCCATTTGAATCTATTGAAACCTCGCTAATTAATAATCTTGCTGCATTGCTACCAATATCTATTGCTGCTAATTTCATTACTTGTTGCTATTTACTTTTTCTTTTGTTGTTTTATAATTTTTATTTAGCAAGTATTTATACGTTTCAACTTGCGACCTGAATTTTTTCCTATCATTAATCTTCAAGTAATCATTACTTAAATGTGAATCTAAAACTCTGGCTTTTACATTATCATTAAGTTGAATATTTAAAATATCTTGAATTTCTTTTTTTAATGTTGGATGAACAATTTCAACTGCTGCCTCTACTCTGTGATCTAAATTTCTTACCATCCAATCGGCAGATGAAATAAATACTTTAGCTTTTTCCCTAATTCCAAAAACCATTACTCTCCCATGTTCTAAATATTCATCAACAATGCTGATGGCTTTTACAGGAATTTTAGTTTTTTTATTAGAAAAAGTTGCACAAAAAATTCCTCGAATAATTAATTTAATTTCAACACCAGCTTCTGCTGCAGCTCTTAATTTTTCAATCAATGTTACATCACTTAATGAATTACATTTTAAAATAATTTGTGTAGGCTTTTTTGCTTTGGCAGTTTTTATTTCTTTATCAATTAACGATATGATTTGTTGCCTCATACCTGTTGGACAAACCATTAATGTTTTACATTGTTTTAATAAAATACTTTTTGTTTTCCAATTTTCTAAATAGTTAAAAATTCTGTTAATGTCTGCCATTACTTTAGGATTAGCTGTCAACAAACAATTATCAGCATAAACTTTAGCAGTATTCTCATTTAAATTTCCTGTGCTTACAAATCCATATTGAATTATTTTATGTTTTTCTTTTTTTTGAATCACACAAATTTTTGCATGTACCTTAATTTTAGGAACACCAATAACTACCTTAACGCCTTCCTCTTCTAAAATATTTTTCCATTCTAAATTAGCTTCTTCATCAAATCTGGCTTTAAGTTCAAGCATCACCACTACTTTTTTCCCATTTCTTGATGCATTAACTAAGGCATTAATAATTTTAGAATTTTGAGCCAATCGATATGCAGTAATTTTTATTGAAATTACTTTTTCATCCATTGCTGCTTCACGTAAAATATCAATAATTGGTTCAAATGAATGATAAGGAAAATGTAACATCACATCTTGCTTCACAATAACTTCATCAATTCTTTTATTTTGTAAAAGCAAAGGGTGATAAATTGGAGTTTGAATTTTATTTTTTGTTTTGAATACATCTGGAAAATCCATAAAATGTCGATGATTATGTATTCTGCCTCCAGGAATAATATTACTTTTTTTATTTAGCTCTAATCTTCTAATTAAGAATTCTAATAAACCTGCATCCATTTCTTTGTCATAAACAAATCGAACAGTTTTGCCTTTTCTGCGATTCTTAATTCCCTTTTCAATTTTTTCTACAAAAGTGGTATTGATGTCATTATCTAAATCTAATTCAGCATCTTTAGTTACTTTAAAAATCCAAGAATCAAATTCATCATAATCAAAATAAGTAAAGATGTAAGGAAGATTGAAACGAATAATATCTTCCAATAAAATAATATTTTTTTCTCCAGTTTTAGATGGTAGCTGAACAAACCTGCCTACAACTTTTACAGGCACTTCTATTAAAGCATATTTTTGTCGATAGGCAGAAATTTTTTTTCTCATAGTAACGCCTAAAAAAATACTTTTTTCGCGTAAATATGGCATTACTGTTAAGCCCTCAATCATTAATGGAATTACATTAGCTCTTACCTTTTCATCAAAATATTTTTTTACAAATAAGGCTTGCTCTTTATTTAGATTACTTTCTGTTTTTAAGAATATTTTATTTCTCTTTAATTCAATAAGAATTTCTTTCCAAATTCTATTAAACTCGCTTTGTTGTTGTAATACTATGATTTGAATTTGATCTAGAATTTTTTGTGGCGATTCTTCTAAATGCATATGTAAGCTCTTTCGAATTTTTGTATATTCAATCATTCGTTTAAGCGTTGCAACACGTACTCGAAAAAATTCATCGGTATTGTTACTAAAAATTCCTAAAAACCGTATACGTTGTTTTAAAGGTACAGTTGGGTCTGCAGCTTCTTGAAGCACTCTTGCATTAAAACTTAACCAACTAATATCACGGGAAATAAAATGTTTATACATAAGATGATGTTCAAAAATAAACCTTAATTGTTAGCAGAATGTTATCGTTTCAAATTTTACAACTCTATGTTCGCGTATTTTTTGTTACTTTCACACTTCAAAAATATTATTGGACAGTATTTTAGGAACTAATATTCAATAATAAAAAATTTGTTGATGAAAGCAATTATACCAGTAGCAGGAGCAGGTACAAAACTAAGACCACATACATACACACAACCAAAAGCTTTAATTCCTATTGCAGGGAAAACAATTTTAAGTTTTATTGTAGATCAATTACATGAAGCTGGCATTAAAGAATTTGTGTTTATAGTGGGATATCTTGGAGAAAAAATACAAGAATATGTTCTGCAAGAATATCCAAATCTCAAAACACATTTTGTTTATCAAAATGAACGTCAAGGCACTGGTCATGCAATTGAACTTACCAAAAGTATAGTTGGTAACGATGAAGTTTTTATTACTCTTGGAGATACTATTTGTGAATTTGATATTAAAGAAGTAATAGAAAGTGAATTCAGTATGTTGGGAATAAAAAAAGTTGATGACCCAAGAAATTTTGGTGTTGCAACCATAAATGATGAGGGTTTTATTGAACAGGTAGTTGAAAAGCCAGCTATTCCCAAAAGTAATATGGCATTAGTAGGACTATATAAAATAAAAGAAAGCCATATTTTGTTCGAGTGTTTACATCATATTTTTTCGCAGGATATAAAAACTCAAGGTGATTATAGTTTAACGGATGCTTTAGATTGTATGATTACCAGAGGAACTAAATTCAAAAGTTTTAAAGTAAAAAATTGGTTCGACTGTGGTAAAAAAGAAACCTTACTCGAAAGCAATGCTACCATATTAAAAAAGTATGGTGGCAATATTTTAGAAAATCATCAATTTAAAGATACCATTATTATACCTCCTGTAAGTATTGCAAAAGGTTGTGAAATTACCAATTCTATTATTGGGCCATATGTTACAATTGGCAGTAATACAAAAATTCAAGAGTCTATTGTTAAAAATTGTATTATTGGTAGTTACACCACATTAAATGAAGTGGTTTTAGATAACTCTTTAATTGGTAGCGATGCTAGTGTAAAAGGGTTAAGTAGAAAATTGAATATTGGAGATAATACAGAATTAGATTTCGGATAATTTAAAACGAATTTTTCATTGAACAATGAATAAAAAAATATTCACCATACTAAAGTTTTGTATATTTTTTAGTCTCGGCGTTTTTTTAGTTTGGTGGAGTATTCAACAAATACCTCAAACAGAATACGAAGCTTTTTTAAAGTCATTAAGAACAGCAAAATATTGGATGATTTTTCCAGTTTTTTTAATCTTAAGTTCTAGTCATGTTATAAGAGCTTTACGCTGGAAATTATTAATGGAACCAATGGGCTATAAACCAAGTTTTGCTAATACTTTTTTCGCTGTAATGATTGGCTACCTAACAAATTTTGCATTACCCCGTTTAGGAGAAATTTTAAAGTGTACCATACTTGCTAAATACGAACACATCCCTGCTGAAAAAAATATTGGAACCATAGTTGCAGAAAGAGCTTTTGATGTAATTTGTTTATTGCTCATGTTTGTTTTAGCATTGATTTTACAATACGATGCTGTAATTGCAGCTTATTATAAAATGGTTGATTATTCATCTTCCATAAAAAATAGTGAAAGTTCAACAGGATACTATATTAAAATTTTCATTATTGTTCTCTTGGTTGCTTTTGTATTATGGATGATTGTCTCTAAAAAATGGCAATTGCTATTAACCAAAACAAAAAACATTGTTAAAGGCATTGTTGAAGGATTATTGAGTGCACTAAAACTCAAACAAAAAAAATTATTTATCCTTTATTCCATTTTAATTTGGGCTTTATATTTAGCAGGAACTTGGATTGGTTTATATGCTACAACTGGTACAGGTGTTGGTTTTTCAGCAGCTGTTAGTTGTTTAGCATTTGCAAGCATTGGTATGATATTAACCCCAGGTGGAATTGGAGCTTATGCCATATTAATTGCAAAAGTTTTAGAAATTAATGAAGTGCCTTATGCATTAGGCTTAGCAAATGGCACGTTACAATGGTTTGCTCAATTTGCCATTATAGTAGTTGTAGGTTTTATTTGCGTAATATTATTACCAATCTATAACAGAAATAAAAATCTTTCTTCTTCTCATTAATACACCTTCTTATCTTAAAATTTAAGTTGCTAATCAATTAACTTTGCAAAAAGTATAATCAACCTATGGCATTAATAAAAAGCATTTCAGGTATTAGAGGAACCATTGGAGGAAAAGTTGGTGAAGGTTTATCCCCTATTGATATTGTAAAATTTACAGCAGCTTACGGAACCTGGTTATTACAAAATAATTCATCAAAATTAAAAGTTGTAGTGGGTAGGGATGCCAGAATAAGTGGCGAAATGGTTCAGAGTATCGTTATTAGCACATTACAAGCCTTAGGAATAGATGTTGTTGATGTTGGTTTAAGTACAACACCTACTGTTGAAATGGCTGTTGTATTTGAAGAAGCACATGGTGGAATTATTTTAACAGCTAGCCACAATCTAAAAGAATGGAATGCTCTTAAACTTTTAAACCATAAAGGAGAATTTATAAGTGCTGCAGATGGCCATTTAATTTTAGAAATTGGAGAAAATGCCGACTTCCAATTTGTTTCAGTTGATAAATTAGGAAAACATTTTAAAAACGACAAATCACTTCAAAAACATATCAATGCAATTCTAGCATATCCTCTTGTGGATATTAAGTCTATTCAACAAAAAAAGTTTAAAGTAGTTGTTGATGCTATCAATAGTTCTGGTGCATTTGCCATTCCACAATTATTACATGCTTTAGGTGTTGATGATGTTATTGTGTTGAATAAAGAGATGCATGGCAATTTTGCACATAATCCAGAACCTTTGCCTCAACATCTTTCAGAAATTTGTGCAGAAGTTTTAAAACAAAAAGCAGATATAGGTATAGTAGTTGACCCTGATGTTGATAGACTTTGTTTTGTTTGTGAAGATGGCTCTTTATTTGGAGAAGAATACACTTTAGTTGCTGTTGCTGATTATATTTTACAACACAAAAAGGGTAATGCTGTTAGCAATATGTCTTCAACAAAGGCATTAAAAGATATTACAATAAAACATGGTGGAGTATATACTCCATCGGCAGTTGGAGAAGTAAATGTAGTAAACAAGATGAAAGCAGTAAATGCTGTTATTGGTGGAGAAGGTAATGGTGGAATTATTGTTCCAGATTTACATTATGGTAGAGATGCTTTAATTGGTGTTGCTTTGTTTTTAAGTTATTTAGCTAAAGAAAACAAAACAGTTAAACAACTTCGCAATACTTATCCTAATTACTTTATCAGTAAAAACAAAATTGATTTAACTGTTGGATTTGATATTGAAAAAATATTCAATCACATTAAAACCAAATACAATAAATACCCTATCAACACAGAAGATGGATTAAAAATTGAATTTGAAAATGATTGGGTACATTTAAGAACTAGCAATACTGAACCTATCATAAGAATTTATAGTGAAAGTACACACGAAATTACTGCTGAAAATATAGCTCATAAAATGATTCAAGATATTAAAGAAGCACTTTAACTAATTCATTTAACCATGTCAATTCATCTTGAAAATATTGGTAAAAAATTTAATAAAGATTGGATTTTTAGAAATATAAATACTACATTTTATTTCAATGAAACCTATGCTATTATTGGTTCTAATGGAAGTGGCAAAAGCACATTACTACAAATTATATTAGGCTTCATTGAACCAACAGAGGGAAATATCAAGTTTGAATTAAAAGATAGTTTACTTACAACAATTCAATTTTCTAGTTTCAGCATTGCAGCCCCTTATGTTGAATTGATAGAAGAAATGACTGCAGTAGAGTTTTTGAAATTTCATTTGAAATTTAAAAATATCATCAACAATTATTCTTGCGAAGATGTTTTGAACAAAGTTCAATTAAGTAAGGCAAAAGATAAGCAGATTCGTTTTTTTAGCAGCGGTATGAAACAAAGACTAAAACTAGCTCAAGCTTTTTTTAGTGATAGCTCAGTGTTGCTGTTAGATGAACCTTGTTCTAATTTAGATAAACAAGGAATACATCTATACCATCAGCTCATTAGGAATTACTCCAATAACAGATTGGTTATTATTTGCAGTAATGATGAACAAGAGTATTCTTTTTGTTCACAAATTTTAGACCTCAATAAAATAACTACAGCCTAAATAATTGATAGTGAAAGATTATGTGCAAACAATAAAAAGCTCAACCAATATTCAATTAATTTTATTGGTTGGATTAATTGTTCAAATACTTTTTTGTATTACAAGTGTAGGTTATTTTCATCCTGATCAACACTTTCAAATTATTGAATTTTCATCTTTACAACTTCATAAAGATAATGCAGCTGGTGCCGTTTGGGAATTAGAAAGCAATATCAGACCAACTCTACAAGTGTATCTTTTCTCAGGCTTTAGAACTATTTGTGAAAAATTATCTATAGTAAATCCATTCAGCCAACTTTTAATATTAAGACTTATTCAAGGCTTGCTATTCTGGTTTTTTTTAAATTATATTTCATTTTTCTACAACAAATATTCAACTAAAAATAATTTAGTCATAACACTTTTAATTATCAATTTTTCATGGTTTCTTCCATACTCAAGAACACTTTTTAGCTCAGAAGTAACAGCAGCTTTAATTTTTTTTCCTGCCATTTTCTGGTTTCATAAATCACAGCTAGAAAAATCAATAACCTTTTTTAAACTTTTTGTAATTGGATTGTTGATTGCTTTGAGTTTTTATTTAAGGTTTCAATTGGGGTTTGCCATAGCAGGATTTTTTACGCTTATCTTTTTAATAAATAAGTTGTATAAATACAATTTTTTTATACTTATAGGTTTTACAATTGGAGTTCTGCTGAATGTATTTATTGATTATCAATTTTATCATAAAATAGTTTTTACACCATTTGTTTATTTTAAAATAAATATTATTGAAGGTGTGGCAGCTTCATTTGGCGAAAAAAGTTTTTTCTATTATTTAGGCGTATTAGCAGGCATTACAGTGGTTGCTCCAATTAGCATACTACTACTAATACAATATTTTAAAATAAGTATCCAAAAGTTCAAACACCCTTTAGTTATAACATGCTTATTCTTTTTGGTTGGCCATAGCATGGTTGCACATAAAGAGGAAAGATTTTTGTTTACAATTATTAATATAATACCCGTAGTATTATCTATTGGTGGCTTAGATTATTTAATTAAAAAATATCAACAATCAAAAATTTATAAATACATTATTAATATTAGTACAGTGCTGAATATATTTTTATTATTTGCTTTTGTGTTTATACCGTATTCACAAAGTATTCATTTTATTGAAAAATTAAGTAGCAATAAAATAATTCAAAATAAATCGCTGTATTGTTTTGAAAGAAATCCATTACAAACAGAGAGTAAGCTTCCATTAACTTTTTATAGCAATCAATTTAAAAACACCCAATTTGTTAATTTTAATTCAAATGATAGTGTTGCATTCAAAAATAATCTCCTACCAGAAATCATCATTTCTACATATAATGACCTTAGAGACCAAAATTTTCATCCAGAAACATTAGGTTATACTCCAGTTTTATATTCCTCAGCACCTTTATGGAAATTAAATGTTTTTTTAGAACGAAAGGGTGTGAATTCAATAAATGACATATGGGTAGTTTACAGATTCAATAAATAAAAAAAGTCTCGAATAAATTCGAGACTTAAATGTTATCTGTTTTACTAAAAAAAAATTATTTCTTTTTAGGAGCAGCTTTTTTTGCAGGAGCAGCTTTTTTTGCAGGAGCAGCTTTTTTAGGAGCAGCTTTTTTTGCAGGAGCAGCTTTTTTAGGAGCAGCTTTTTTAGGAGCAGCTTTTTTTGCAGCAGCTTTTTTAGGAGCAGCTTTTTTAGGAGCAGCTTTTTTAGGAGCAGCTTTTTTTGCAGCTTTTGCCATGTTTTAAAATTTAATGGTTAGTAAATATTCCACTAAAATAGAAATATTTTTGAAACTACAAAAAAATATTTTTATGCTTCGGCTGTAATTATTGAAACTGTAGTTTTTTGATTGGTGCCTTTTTTGAAATTTACTACACCATCTGTTAATGCAAAAAGAGTAAAATCTTTTCCAACGCCAACATTTTTTCCAGGATGATAAACAGTTCCTCTTTGACGAATGATAATGTTACCAGCTATTGCAGGCTGTCCTCCAAAAATTTTTACACCTAATCTTTTACTGTTACTATCTCTACCATTCTTTACTGAACCTTCACCTTTTTTGTGTGCCATCTTTTTATAATTATAATTTTATAAAATTTTTATTCTTTTTTACTTGATATAAAAAATATCAAATATTAATACTTTTTATAAAAAGTATTAGGCTATACTTTCAATTTTAATTTGAGTATAGTGTGTACGATGCCCATGTTTTTTTCTAAATCCTTTTCTTCTTTTCATTTTAAAAGCGATCACTTTATCACCTTGTACAAGTGCTTTAGTAATTTCTGCTTTTACAGAAGCATTAATATTAGAAACTGAAATTGTGCCACCATTTTCGGTAAACAAAACTTCATTAAATTCTATTTTATCACCATCATTACCTGTTATATGTGGAACATATAAACTATCTCCTGCTTTAACTTTAAATTGCTGTCCAGCAATTTTTACTACAGCTAACATAACTCAAAAATTTTTTGGACGGCAAAAGTAAGGTTATAGATTCAAACAATAAAATGTTTTTATAATAAAGCCTTAAGATTTATGGTAAGTTTTTATTACCATCTTGTTTTCAGTTAAATTTTGGGTATCAATTATTGAAATCTTAGCTTTACACTATGTACTTTAAATCTTTTTTTGCTAAACCATTTGCAACTTTTATATCCAAAAAAATACAAAAAAGTAAAGCAAATGCTATTCAAGACCAAAACATTATATTTAAATCTATCACTCAAAAAGCTTCAAAAACTGTATTTGGAAAGGAGCATCAATTTATTGAAATAAAAAATCATGCCGATTTTACTAAAAATGTTTCAATAAGAGATTATGAAGCATTTAAACCATTTATTGAGGAAATAAAAAAAGGCAAAATGAATATACTTTGGCCTGGAAAACCGCTGTATTTTGCCAAAACAAGTGGAACAACCAGTGGTGCAAAGTATATTCCAATAACAAAAGATTCTATTTCAAATCACATAAATACTGCTAGAAATGCTTTGTTGTGTTACATGGCAGAAACTGGTAATTATAATTTTGCTAATGGTAAAATGATTTTTTTGAGTGGATCGCCAGAACTTGAAAGAGTTGCAAATATTCCTACAGGAAGACTAAGTGGTATAGTTAATCATCATGTGCCAAAATATTTAAGAGCAAATCAGTTGCCCAGTTTTGAAACCAATTGTTTAGAAGATTGGGAAGAAAAATTAGAACATGTAGTTAAAGAGACCATTCATCAAAACATGACTCTTATTAGTGGCATTCCACCTTGGGTACAAATGTATTTTGACAAATTACAAGAAATTTCTGGAAAAAAAGTTGGAGAATTATTTCCAAATTTTAGTGTTATGGTTTATGGTGGAGTAAATTTTGAGCCATATAAAAATAAACTTTTAGAAAGTATTGGAAGAAAAATAGACACTATAGAATTGTTTCCTGCAAGCGAAGGTTTTTTTGCTTTTCAAGATGCACAAAACGAAAAAGGCATGTTGCTAAATACCAATAGTGGTATTTTTTACGAATTTGTTCCCGCTAATGAAATATTCTCAGAATGCCCTACACGATTGACTTTGAAGGATGTTGAATTACATGTTAATTATGCATTAATCATTAGCAGCAATGCTGGTTTATGGGCTTATAATATTGGCGACACTATAAAATTTGTTAGTATCAATCCTTACAGAATTATAGTTTCTGGTAGAATAAAACATTTTATTTCTGCATTTGGCGAACATGTAATTGGAGAAGAAGTTGAATATGCTTTATTAAAAGCAGCTGAAGAAGAAAATATTTCTATAACAGAATTTACTGTAGCTCCAAACATTGCTCAAGATGATAAAAAAAGTTTCCACGAATGGTTTATTGAATTTGAAAATCTGCCTTCAGATATCCAATCATTTAGTAAAAAAATAGATGATAATTTAAGAAGAAAAAATGTTTACTATGATGATTTAATTACTGGAAATATTTTAGATACACATCATATAAACATCATTAACAAAAATGGATTTATAGAATAAATGAAATCTAATGGAAAACTTGGTGGTCAAAATAAAGAACCCAGAATAAGTAATTATATGGTATTAGCAAATACTCTTATTC
>JANLVQ010000061.1:0-1891 GCA_031364085.1 Chitinophagaceae bacterium | reverse complement strand
TCAGTACAATAATTTTATTGCTGTCAATTGCAATCAATTCACCATCAATATTGGGGTAAGTTCCCTTAGTTATAATCTCGATGTATGAGCCATACTGATTGACATCTATATTGTCAGAAGAAGGTAGGTAACGAGGGGAAGTGCAGCTACTGATAATAACTGCAAACATGCCCATTAAGAGGATTTTAGTTCTCATAGTATGAAAATGTTTTAGTGTCAATTTTTGAATTCCAAAACTCTTGCTCCATCGTGTTTTCATAACGCTTATAGTCTTTTGCTTCCACTTTTAAATATCTTTTCGGATTATACACCATCTGTCTCAGCTTCAGTAAATCTTTATCTTTTATCCAATGTTCCCGCATCCATTCCAAATAATATCCTTTGGAATAGAGAAATAATTCATAGTCCGTATTCTTGTTTGGAAGAACAAAGTTGAATTTGTATTCGCTTCCTGGCATTGAAATCAAATATTTGTCAGGATTATTTATTGAAATCAAAGCGCCATTGTCAACTTTGCCTTTATTCAAAATATTGCTTGGAGAAATCTCAATAGGTTTGATTTTTTCTTTAATATTTGTTAATGCTAAATAATCAATCCTCCAAAGTCCTTTATTCATTACAAGTTTTAATTTGACTTTTGAACTTGAAGCCACATTTTTAAGAGGAAGAATTTGTCTGTTAACTGCAATTGGTCCTGTTTCATATAAACCGTTTTGTAATTCCCAATTATTATTTTTCTCATTCCATAAATAAACATCAATATTTCCTAATTCTTTTTTTATGCCACTTTTCAATTTATCCTTTGTTTCTTTATTGGTCTCAATCTTTGCGAAAATGTCGCCTACTTCATCTCCCATATATCCGATAGCACTATATATAAAATATGTTGTCATCAGAGTTTGACGAAAGTTTAAAATAAGTCCTAATTCATTGTAATTTTTAACATTGTCAAAGTGTACGTAAATTTCTTCCTTACTGCTTAAATTATTTTCATCAGCAAGACTAAATCGCTCTTGTCTGTCTGCATTTTGAAGCAATGGCGTTATGTCCCCTTCATTTCCATTTGCTTTGGTAAGTAAATAATTATTTTCACATAAATAAAAATCGTTTGTTGAAGCTTGATAAATTCGTTCACCTTTTTTTCTTTGATAAGCTAATAGCTTCACATCATTTACACAATGAGTTTCTAATGCTTCATTTTTCATTGTAATTGAAAATAAATTATCAGTAATTGGTTTGTTGTTCAGAGCATCAATGTCAAAATATTCCATTGATGGTGCAATTGCATTTGAAAACCCTTCCGCATCTGAATAATGAAAATCATCCTTTTCGTTAAGATAAAATGTAGGACAAGAACCAAAACACGCCTTTGGATTTGTTAAACAAATTAAACCAACTGCAACATCAACTCCAGCTAAAATGCTCAACGCAGCAATTCTTCCGGCTTCGGGATTTAGTATTTTTTTATTTGTTTCAAAAATTGCAACGCTATCAATTGAAATTAACATATTGCCAGCAAAAGTTTGGTTGCGGTTAAAGTCGTAACGAGTACCTTGTCCAGAAACTACATTTTGAACTGTGTCAACTTGCCAAGTGTCTTTAAGAATGCATACATCTCCGTTTTTAAGATGTGCTTTCAAAAAGGGTTTTGTCTGCATGGTCTTAGTGTCATGCAAAAGTTTATTGGTGTCATTGTAATTGGAACGGAAATAATAAGTCTTACATGCTTGTATTGCGACAATGCCGATAATGAATGTCGCAATGTAGAAAGGCAATTTTTTATTTTTCATTGTCGTCTGTTTTAAAATTACCGCTAACGGCAGAGTGTGAATTAACTCCATCCCTACACATCATTTTGTTTATAAGTCATTGCCTAAAAATAAGTAAAATA
>JANLVQ010000051.1:0-3070 GCA_031364085.1 Chitinophagaceae bacterium | reverse complement strand
CACCTAACATAGGTTTATGAATTACAACGTCATTAACATTTTTATTTAATGCTAATCTATCAGTAAGGGTTGATAAGTAATTTGCTCTAGACTTATCATCAGCTAATGTTCTATAGCTATTTGAAAGTGTAACATAATATTGAATACTCCATTTATTATTTGCTTTCTTATTTAGTTTCTTCTGAAAATCTAATCCATTTTCAGTTAAACTTGATTTGAATTGTTGATTATGAAAATTGTTTTTAATAAAATTTGATAAATCTATATTTAATTTACCAACATCAGATGGTAAATCTACTTTATTAACTTTTTCATTTATTAATTGTAAAGCATTAGCTTTTTGTATTTCATCATTTATTAAAACATTTGTTGTTTTCATTTCAAGAGTAGCTAAAGAATTCTCTTTCACTACATTCTTTTTATTATTTGAAATTGAAAGTAAAGCAACGGTTTCAGATTTGATGATTTTTACATTTCTGTAATTACTTTTATGAATTACTTTTTTGTCATAAAAATTTTGAGCTAAAAAAGCTGGAGTTGCAATAACTCCATTATTAAAAGTTTCTGTTTTAATGGAAATAACACTTGCAATTTTATTTGATCCAATTTTTTCAACCGGATAATTAATAATTGTAGAAATAGTAAGTGCTAAAACTATAGAAACAAAAATGGTTATTAATGCTGGCCATTTTGTTTCAGGTTGTATTTCATCTCGAATATTGTCCCAAATCTTTTCAGAGGGGTACATACGATATTTAGAGGCTTCTTTTTTAAGTAAACCCTCAAAATCTTCATTTCTATTTCCTCTATTAAAAATCATCTTAATTATTCAAATATGCCAACCATTCAACCCTTTCAACATTAGGTTTAATGACTTGTTTTTTAACTAAAATACTTTCCATAACATTCTTTCCTCTTATATACTGACTTCTACTTGTACTTTCTCCAATCTCTAACATATCACCAATTTCTTTATGATTATAGCCTTCAATGGCATATAAATTTATTACTGTTCTATAACCAATAGGCAATAAACGTAAACATTCCATCACTTGCTTGCCTAATAATTTGCTTGCAATACTTTCCTCTTTTATTTCTAGGTGGAAAACTTCTTCAATGCTGATAATAGAATCAAATCTTTTATTCTTTTTTAAGTAGTTAATACAAGTGTGTACCATTACACGTTTCATCCAACCCTCAAAGTTGCCTTTATTTTCAAAACTTGAAATTTTAGTAAATATTTTAATAAAACCTTCTTGAAGCATGTCCTCGGCATCTTGTCTACATGATGCGTATCTGTAACAAATACCAAATAATATTCCACTAAACCTATTATACAACTCACGTTGTGCAACAGAACTATTATTGATACAATCTTCTATTAAAGCCGTTTCAGACATGTACTGGATTAATTGAAAAGCTAATATATGGATTATTTTCTACTTAGCTGATTTTTAAAATATTAACTTATACTAAAAATTTCAATTTTTTTTCTATAATCGAAATTTTAAATTCATCAGCCCAAAATAATTCACCATCAATTTGAGCAGCTGTTTTTGTAGCACATTTAATAAAAACGCTTTTAGCAAGATGATTTTTGATGAAGGGTAATGAAAGATGTTTTCCTTTTTCAATTTTTGGAAGATTGATAAGTCGTTTAATAATATTTAATGGCTTACAAGTAATTACATCAAGTAATCCATCATTTATAATAGCAGTTGGTGCAATATGAAAACCACCGCCAGTTCTTGATGAATTAAATACAGACAATAACAAAAATTTATCTTTAATTTTAAATTCATCAATTATTAAAGTGTAGAACATTTCTTTATATGTAAATATTTTTTGTATTACAATGAATAAATAGCCAAAGTGCCCCCCTAACCATCTAATTTTTTTCATACTTTTTAATATTTCACCATCAAAGCCAACACCTATTCCATTCAAAAAGTATTTGTTATTACAAACCCCAACATCTACTAACTCTAAAGTATTACTTATTAATAACTCCAACTGTTTTTCTAATGATAAATTACCATATAATTTCCATGCAAAATCATTACCAGTTCCACCTTTTATTATTGCAATTGGAACTGTCAAGTTGGGGTATTTATTAATAAAATAATTTAATGTCCCATCACCCCCTACTACCCAAACCATTGATTGTTTATTTATAGTTTCACAATCGCACCAATCATCAAAAAATAATTGATACAATATTTCTTTTTCTTTTAAAAATTTTTCAATAGTAGGAATAATTTTCAACCACTTTCCTCCACCAGCTGTGGTATTGATTAAAATTGCAATTGACATTTCAATTAAATAAACACAATAGTAACAAAAATTTAATTATTTAAAGAAAGGGCAAAAAAAACCTCAACTTTTACAAGTTGAGGTTAATAAATATGGCAGCTACCTACTCTCCCAGGAAAACCCAAGTACCATCGGCCATGAGGGGCTTAACTTCTCTGTTCGGAAAGGGAAGAGGTGAACACCCTCGGCAAAACCACCATAAGATTGTAAGTTATCAGATAAATAATTATTTGTTAATAGGATGTCCTAGTTAACTATAAACTATAAATCATAAACTATAATAAGATCATATTGGAAAAGCTCATAATCAAAACCACTCACCATTTCTAGGTATTTAAGACCAAGATGAGTGTAATAAAAAAATAAAGCATACGGGCAATTAGTACTACTTGGCTTTAATGTTACCATTTTTACACCTATAGCCTATCAACGTCATAGTCTTTGACAGCCCTTAAAAGTAAACTCATCTTAAGGAAGGTTTCACGCTTAGATGCTTTCAGCGTTTATCCTGTCCGTACATAGCTACTCTGCATTGCACCTGGCGGCACAACAGATACACCAGCGGTACGTACGACCCGGTCCTCTCGTACTAAGGTCATGTCCTTTCAATTTACTAACGCCCACCACAGATAGAGACCGAACTGTCTTGCGACGTTCTGAACCCAGTTCACGTGCCACTTTAATGGGCGAACAGCCCAACCCTTGGGACCTTCTCCAGCCCCAGGATGTGACGAACCGACATCGAGGTGCCAAACCT
>JANLVQ010000042.1:0-3655 GCA_031364085.1 Chitinophagaceae bacterium | reverse complement strand
TAGATGAAGACCAATGTATTGTAAAACATACTATGACTCTTGCAAGATTTTATCGTCATGAAAGTTGTGGACAATGTTCTCCTTGCAGAGAAGGCACAGGATGGATGGAAAAAATATTAATGAATATAGAATATGGTAAAGCAAAGATTAGTGATATAGATTTGTTGTGGGATATTCAAAGAAAAATTGATGGAAATACTATTTGTCCATTAGGAGAAGCAGCAGCATGGCCTGTTGCAGCAGCTATAAGACATTTTAGAGATGAGTTTGAATGGCATATTACTAATCCTCAGGAAGCACAAATTAGAAACTTTGGATTGGCACATTATGCAGATGAGATACACGTGCCTGCGTAGAAATTTTCACGCAACGAAGCAAAGAAAGCAACGATAGCAACGTTTTTTTTGCTTTTATAATAAATGTTTTCGTTGCGTTCGTAATAAATCGTTGTTAGCGTTGCGTGAAAAATAAAAAATGGGAAAGAGAGAAAATGAATTAGCAAAAATTGTTTTAGATGTATGTTTTAGAATACATCGTCTTTATGGACCTGGATTGTTTGAAAGTGTGTATGAAGAAATTTTTTGTTATGAGTTTGAAAAAGAAAAAATAAGTTTTGAAAGACAAAAAGCAATTCCATTGGTTCACGAAACAGTAAAATTAGAAGCTGGATTTAGAGCTGATTTAATTATTGAAAATAAGCTATTAATTGAATTTAAAAGTTTGGAGAATTTAGCAGAAGTGCATTATAAACAAGTTCAAACTTATCTTAAACTAACAAATATTAAACTTGGCTTGCTTATCAACTTTAATAACGTTTATTTGAAAGATGGGATTCATAGAATAGCAAATGGGTTGTAAAAAAAATATCGTTGCTTCGTTGTGTGAAAAAATAAAAAAATATCGTTGCGTTCGTTGCTTATCGTTGCCTCGTTGCGTGAAAAAATAAAATGGCAGAATTATTTAAAATAACTATCGACAACATTACACTTGAAGTTCCTGCTGGAACTACAATACTTAATGCTGCTCGTAAAATTGGGGGAGATGTTACTCCACCTGCAATGTGTTACTATAGCAAATTAGATGATAGTGGTGGTAAGTGTAGAACTTGCTTAGTAGAAGTTACTAAAGGTTCTGAAAAAGACCCACGCCCAATGCCAAAACTAATGGCAAGTTGTAGAACAAATGTTATGGATGGAATGGAGATTAAAAATATAACATCACCAAGAGTATTAGAAGCTCGAGAAGGTGTTGTTGAATTTTTGTTGATTAATCATCCATTAGATTGCCCTGTTTGTGATCAAGCAGGTGAGTGTGATTTGCAAGATTTAAGTTATGGGCATGGAGAAGCATCAACTCGTTACGAATTTAAAAGAAGAACTTTTGAAAAAGTTGATTTAGGAGATTATATTCAATTACACATGACACGCTGCATTCTTTGTTATCGTTGTGTTTTTGTTGCTGATCAATTAAGTGAAAAAAGAGAACATGGTATTTTAGATAGAGGCGATCATTCACAGATTGCTACCATGATTCAAAAGAATTTAAAAAATGATTTTATTGGAAATGTAATAGATGTTTGTCCTGTTGGTGCATTAACAGATAAAACTTTCCGATTTAAAAATAGAGTTTGGTTTACAAAACCTGTAGATGCACATAGAGATTGTGATAAGTGTTGTGGTGAAGCACAACTTTGGATGAGAGGTGATGAAGTGTACAGAGTAACTGCAAGAAAAGATGAGTGGGGAGAAGTTAAAGAAGCATCAAATGGAAAAACTGGTTGGATTTGTAATACTTGCAGATTCGAAAAAAAGAAAACAGCTGATTGGGTAATTGAGGGTCCAAGTGTAGTAAGTCGTCAATCAGTAATTTCTCAAGGTCATTATGTAAATGTTGTAAAACCTCAAGAAGTATTTAATGATGTAATGAATGGTCGTGATCCAAAATTATTGATGGATATACATGATGAAAGTGAAGTAAATAATCCAACTGTTGAACTGAGTAGTTTTAATAGGCCATCTCATTCAACTGACTTTAAAAATAAAAATTAAACATGTTTTTGTTAACGTTAGATTGGTTGTTTTTGTTAGAAAAATTTGTATTGATAGTTATTATCATTTTTGCAACTTTGGGTATAGCATTATATACAACTTTTGCAGAAAGAAAAGTAGCAGCTATTTTACAAGATAGACCAGGACCTAATCGTGCTGGACCTTTTGGAATATTTCAACCTTTAGCCGATGGTGTAAAAATGTTTACAAAAGAAGAAATCATTCCAACACATGCTAATAAATGGTTGTTTATTCTAGGACCAGGTTTAGCCATGGTTGCTTCATTAATGACCTGTGCTGTTATTCCTTGGGCAGGTTCAATTGAATTAAATGGTCATCAATTTCCAATACAAATTGCAGATGTAAACATTGCTATCTTATACATTTTTGCAGTGGTAAGTTTAGGTATTTATGGTATTATGATTGGTGGTTGGGCAAGTAATAATAAATTTTCATTAATGTCTGCACTTCGTGCTGCAAGTCAGGCTATCAGTTATGAGCTAGCAATGGGTTTAAGTTTGTTAGCATTGTTATTTATGACTGGCGATTTAAGTTTAGGTGGAATTGTAAAACAACAACAAGGTCAATGGTGGAATGTAGTGTATCAGCCATTAGGTTTTTTATTATTCTTTATTTGTGCTTTAGCCGAATGTAATAGAACACCATTCGATTTACCTGAATGTGAAAACGAATTAAATTTTGGATATCATCAAGAATATTCTTCAATGAAACTCGGGTTTTATTTATTTGCCGAATACATTAATATGATTATGAGTAGTGCTGTTATGGCAAGTTTGTATTTTGGTGGGTATGATATTCCATTTGTAAATGATGCAGATGTTTATGCTAGTTTGGGAAATTGGACAGCTTTAATACAAGTGGGTATATTACTCACAAAAGTGGTGATATTTATTTTTGTATTTATGTGGATTAGATGGACAATACCAAGATTTAGATACGATCAATTAATGAATTAGGTTGGAAAACTTTAATTCCTTTAGCATTATTTAATTTGGTATTAACAGGGGCATTGATTTTATTAAAAACTAATGGTTGGCGTTTTTAAAATTTAGAAAATGGCTTTTTGGATCAACAATAATGAAAAGGCTACAGAAACTCGGAAATGAATTAGTGAAACTTTAAAAGTTCTTGGACTTATTATTTGGATTTTACACTTTTTAGTAAAAACTAGAGATAAACCAAATAATGTTTTAAGTGATTTTCAATTGATAACATTATGGATTGTTATTTCACTTATTAGTGCTCATTTAGTATTAAATTTTATTCATTGGTTAAAACCAATGTGGTTTGAAAAAAAAGAAAGTAATGAGGAATAAATTAAGTTTAGATGAAAATGTTGAACCAAAATGGAAGCAATTAAATAATTGGCTCTATTGGGGTTTTATTGTTGTAATGGTAGTTAGAGTTTTTGTAAGATTAAAAGACAGATATAATGTAGAGAAAAGTGAACTTGGCAATACTCTATTAATTCTGGCTTTAGTAGTGTTTTCAAGTTGGGGTTTAATTAATCTTGCTTATAAGTTTAAACCAAATTGGTTTTATAAAAAAGAAGTTGAATAAAGAATTATAGTTGAAGAGTGCGACGC